>NZ_CP089095.1:2708531-3017062 GCF_021172145.1 Flavobacterium cyclinae | reverse complement strand
TTCTCTCTATAAATCAAAAAATATGGGCAAATATACTGAGGACGACTTAAAAGTCGAATTAGAAAATAAAGAATACGAATACGGATTTTACACCGAATTAGATTCAGAAACGTTTCCTGTTGGGTTAAATGAAGATATCGTTCGTGCCATTTCCAAGAAAAAAGACGAGCCAGAATGGATGACCGAATGGCGTTTGGAAGCTTTTCGTGCTTGGCAAGAAATGGAAGAACCAGAATGGGCCAACGTAAATTACGAAAAACCAGATTTTCAAGCCATTTCTTATTATTCGGCACCTAAAAAAGCAGATCCTAATAAAAAATTAGAAGACGTTGATCCTGAACTTTTAGCGATGTACAAAAAGTTAGGAATTTCTGTTGACGAACAAAAGCGCATGAACAATGTGGCAATTGATATCGTAGTAGATTCTGTTTCTGTTGCAACAACTTTCAAGAAAACATTAGCCGAAAAAGGTATTATTTTCATGAGTATTTCCGAAGCGATTAAGGAACATCCTGAATTAGTTAGAAAATACATTGGTTCAGTGGTGCCAATGAAAGATAATTTTTATGCGGCTTTAAACTCAGCCGTTTTCTCGGACGGAAGTTTCTGTTACATTCCAAAAGGCGTAAAATGTCCAATGGAATTATCAACGTATTTCCGTATCAATCAAGGAGGAACGGGTCAGTTTGAAAGAACGTTGTTAGTGGCGGATGAAGATAGTTATGTTTCTTATTTAGAAGGATGTACCGCTCCAAGTCGTGATGAAAACCAATTGCACGCAGCTGTTGTGGAATTAATCGCAATGGACGGAGCTGAAATTAAATATTCAACGGTTCAAAACTGGTATCCTGGAAACAAAGAAGGGAAAGGCGGAGTTTATAATTTCGTTACCAAAAGAGGTTTGTGCGAGAAAAACGCTAAAATTTCTTGGACTCAAGTAGAAACAGGTTCGGCGGTAACTTGGAAATATCCTTCGTGTGTATTGAAAGGCGATAATTCAATCGGAGAATTTTACTCGATTGCCGTAACTAATAACTTCCAACAAGCCGATACTGGAACGAAAATGATTCATTTGGGTAAAAACACCAAGTCAACCATTATTTCCAAAGGGATTTCAGCAGGAAAATCACAAAACAGTTATAGAGGATTAGTGCAAATAGGAGCAAGAGCCGAAAACGCTCGTAACTTCTCACAATGTGACTCATTGTTAATGGGAAATAATTGTGGCGCACACACTTTTCCTTATATCGAAAGTAAAAATGCTTCGGCAAAAATTGAACACGAAGCTACGACTTCAAAAATTGGTGAGGACCAAGTGTTTTATTGCAACCAACGTGGAATCCCAACCGAAAAAGCAATTGCCTTAATCGTAAACGGATTCAGCAAAGAAGTATTGAACAAATTACCAATGGAATTTGCAGTGGAAGCACAGAAGTTGTTGGAAATTTCGTTAGAAGGTTCAGTAGGATAGTCAATCATAAATTAGAAAATATAACACATTTACAAAATGTTACAGATAAAAAACTTACACGCTTCGGTAGAAGACAAAGACATATTAAAAGGGATTAACCTTGAAATTAAAGCAGGAGAAGTACATGCGATTATGGGACCAAATGGTGCCGGAAAATCAACATTATCTTCTATCATTGCAGGAAACGAAAATTACGAAGTAACCGAAGGTGAAATCTTTTTAGACGGAGAAGAAATTTCAGAATTAGCTCCAGAAGAAAGAGCACACAAAGGTGTTTTCTTATCGTTCCAATATCCAGTGGAAATTCCAGGAGTTTCGGTAACGAATTTCATCAAAACCGCTATTAATGAAAAACGCAAAGCGAATGGTGAAGAAGAAATGCCAGCCAATGAAATGTTGAAGAAAATCCGTGAGAAATCGGAGTTGTTAGAAATGGACAGAAAATTCTTATCGCGTTCTTTAAACGAAGGTTTTTCAGGTGGTGAAAAGAAACGTAACGAGATTTTCCAAATGGCAATGTTAGAGCCAAAAATCGCTATTTTGGACGAAACCGATTCAGGTTTGGATATCGATGCATTACGAATTGTTGCTAATGGTGTAAACAAATTGAAAAACGAAAACAACGCGGTATTAGTGATTACGCACTACCAACGTTTGTTAGACTATATCGTTCCAGATTTCGTTCACGTTTTAATGGATGGAAAAATCGTAAAAACGGGTGGAGCTGATTTAGCTTTAGAGCTTGAAGAAAAAGGATACGATTGGATAAAGAATGAATTGAACTAGAGTTTACAGTCTCAGTCACGGTTATCATAGGACTGCGACTGAATACTGCGACTGAACACTAAATACAATGGAATTAAAAGATAAATTATTAGCTTCTTTCATGGCTTTTGAAGAAAAGATTGATACCAATTCTGAACTTCATGAGCTGAGAAGTCACGCCATAAAAAATTTCGAAAACAAAGGGTTCCCAACAAAACAAGAGGAAGCTTGGAAATACACATCCTTAAATGCGATTTTAAAAAATGATTTTTCGGTTTTCCCAAAGAAAGAAAACGCAATCGAATTTAAAGACGTTAAGAAGTATTTCTTACACGAAATTGACACCTATAAAGTAGTTTTTATTGACGGAATTTTTAGTTCGTTTTTATCATCTACTACACATGATGGTTTAGACGTATGTTTGATGTCTTCAGCATTGACAAAGCCAAAATATAAAATGGTTGTGGATACGTATTTCAATCAAATAGCAAGTAAAGAAGAAAGTTTGACTTCGCTTAACACGGCTTTTTCATTGGAAGGTGCTTATATCAACATTCCAAAAAGCAAAGTGGTTGAAAAACCTATCGAAATCATTTATTTCTCAACCGGAAATGAAGCGGCTTTGATGGTACAACCTAGAAATTTAATCATCGTAGGTGAGAATGCTCACGTACAAATCGTAGAACGTCATCAGAGTTTGAATTCGAATCCGGTTTTAACGAATTCAGTTACTGAAATTTTCGCTCAAAAACGTGCGATTGTTGATTATTACAAAGTTCAGAATGATGTGCAAACTGCGAATTTAATTGATAATACTTATATTGCACAAAAGCAAGAGAGTAGAGTAGCGGTGCATACGTTTTCTTTTGGTGGGAATATTACTAGAAATAACTTAAATTTCTATCACCAAGGAGAAAGAATTGATTCTACGTTGAAAGGAATTACCATTATTGGTGATAAACAACACGTAGATCATTATACTTTGGTACATCATGCGCAACCAAATTGTGAAAGTCACCAAAATTATAAAACGATTTTGAATGATAATGCTACCGGAGTTTTCAATGGTAAAATCTTCGTAGAAAAAGAAGCGCAAAAAACAGATGCATTCCAACAAAATAACAACATTTTAGTTGGCGATAAAGCAACTATCAACGCAAAACCACAATTGGAAATTTTTGCTGATGATGTAAAATGTTCGCACGGTTGTACGATTGGTCAATTAGATGAAAGTGCTATGTTCTATATGCAGCAACGTGGAATTCCAAAAAAAGAAGCAAAAGCGTTGTTGATGTATGCGTTTACAAGTGAAGTAACTAACAGTATTAAAATCCCAGAATTAAAAGCTAAAATTGCTAAACTAATTGCAAATAAATTAGGCGTAAATATGGGATTTGATTTGTAGACATAAAGCCGCTTTAATGCGGTTTTGTTTTATATAAAGTAAAAAATATCAATATGTTTGATGTTCAAAAAGTAAGAGCTGATTTTCCCATTTTATCGCAAAAAGTAAATGGCAAACCCTTGGTGTATTTTGATAACGGAGCTACTTCGCAAAAGCCACAGGTGGTTATTGATGCTATTTCAAAATATTACAGTGAAATCAACGCAAATATTCACCGTGGTGTGCATACGTTAAGTCAATTGGCTACGGATGAGTATGAAGTGTCGCGAAATACGATTCAAAATCACTTAAATGCTAAGTATAATCACGAAATCATTTTTACTTCGGGAACGACTTTTGGAATTAATTTGGTGGCAAATGGTTTTGCAAGTTTGTTAAAAGCAGGCGATGAGGTGATGGTTTCGGCTTTAGAACATCATAGTAATATTGTGCCGTGGCAATTTTTATGTGAAAAAACAGGAGCGAAGTTGGTAGTAATTCCAATGAATGAAAAAGGAGAATTAATTCTTTCAGAATTCGACAACTTACTTTCCGAAAAAACGAAAATTGTAACTTTAAATCATATTTCTAATGCGTTAGGAACGGTTAACCCAATTGAATATATCATCAAAAAAGCACATGGAGTAGGAGCAGCCGTTTTAATAGACGGAGCGCAAGCAACTCCACATTTACGACCAGATGTGCAAGCATTGGATTGTGATTTTTATGTATTTTCAGGTCATAAAGTGTGTGGGCCAACAGGCGTTGGAATTTTATACGGAAAAGAAGAATGGTTGCGAAAATTGCCACCCTATCAAGGCGGAGGTGAAATGATTGCTGAGGTAACATTCGAAAAAACAACCTATGCCGGTTTACCACATAAATTCGAAGCTGGAACTCCAAATATTTCGGGTGGAATTGTTTTAGGAACCGCAATTGATTACATGAATTCAATTGGTTTTGATAATATAGCAGCTTACGAACAAGAATTATTAGATTACGGAACCAAAAGATTACAAGAAATTGAAGGGTTAACCATCTATGGAACCAGTGAAAATAAAACTTCAGTAATTTCGTTTAATATTGAAGGAATTCATCCATATGACATTGGCACAATTATCGATAAGTTAGGTATAGCGGTTAGAACCGGCCATCATTGTGCCCAACCTATTATGAATTTTTTAAATATTCCAGGTACCATTAGAGCAAGTTTTGCTTTTTACAATACCAAGGAAGAAATTGATATCTTTGTAGAAGCGGTAAAGAAAGCGCAGATGATGTTATCTTAATTAAGTTAGATTATGAAATTATTTGCATTCGTTTTTAGTTTGACTTGTTTTTTTACAAGCTGCAAGTGTAATACATCTATAATTCAAAATGAACCAAAAGCCATGATTACAGAAAGCACTTTAAAAGATCAAGTTGTAGATTTACCAGTTGTAATTTATCAAGAAACTACAAGAGGTAGATATAGAAAAATTACGATACAAGATGGAAAAATTTATGTGGTAACAGCTCAGGGTGCAAAACCTGTTTTTTGGGAGTTAAAACAAGAAGATAGGAATGCACTTAATGAATTATTTATGAGTATTGATTTAAAAAACTTAAGTACTTTTAAGGCGCCTACCCAAAAAAGATTTTATGATGGTGCTCCTATAGCTAATTTATCATTTAACACAAAAGACAAAACCTATCTTTCAACTGATTTTGATGGAGGATTTCCACCAAAAGAAATAGAAGATTTTGTAAACGAACTGATTATAATTGCTGAAAAATTAAATAACTAAATGACAATTAAACAAATACAAGACGAAATTGTAGATGAGTTTTCCATGTTTGACGATTGGATGCAACGTTATGAATACATCATCGAATTAGGAAAATCACTACCATTAATTGATGAACAATATAAAATAGAGGAAAATATCATCAAAGGTTGTCAATCAAAAGTTTGGGTTCACGGTGTAGAACAAGACGGCAAAATCGTTTTTACAGCCGATAGTGATGCTATTTTAACGAAAGGAATTATTGCGATTTTAATCCGAGCGTTTTCTAATCAATCACCAAAAGATATTTTAGACGCGAATACTGATTTTATTGATGAAATTGGATTAAAAGAACATTTGTCACCAACAAGAGCCAACGGTTTAGTTTCGATGATAAAACAAATCAAAATGTATGCTTTGGCATTTCAAGCAAAACAATAACTAGTTTAGTTTTCAGTCTCAGTTTGCAGTTTTCTATATGCTCTGAGACTGAAAACTGAGACTGAAAACTTAATAAAATGGAAGAATTTAACGATACAATTAACTTAGGCGAAGACGTAGTCAAAGTTTTAAAAGGAATTTTTGATCCAGAGATTCCGGTAGACATTTACGAATTAGGTTTAATCTACGACGTAATGATTAATGAAGATAATGATGTAAAAATCTTAATGACCTTAACATCACCTAACTGCCCAGTGGCGGAAACTTTACCACAAGAAGTAGAGGAAAAAATCAAATCTATTGATGCTGTAAAATCATGCGAAGTAGAAATCACATTTGATCCGCCATGGAGCAAAGATTTAATGAGTGAAGAAGCGAAGTTAGAATTAGGAATGTTGTAAAAAAGTAAACAGTCGCATTCACAGTGAGCAGTTTCTGAGCTTCTTACTGAAAACTGCGACTGAAAACTGCGACTAAACAATGGACGAAATAGTAAATAAAGTAGCGCAAAGTTCCTTGATGGTATTCGATTTAGAAGATTACTATCCGGATAATCATGTGGTAGATTTAGATATTTCGCAATGGTTATTAGAAGGATTTATCTTAAAAGAATCCGATTTTAGAACACAATTAAAAAATACAGATTGGTCTAATTTTGAAGACAAATATGTGGCATTGTATTGTTCTACTGATGCTATTCTACCGGCTTGGGCTTTTGCCCTTGTTACGGTTCATTTAGCACCACATGCTTTAAGAATTATTCACGGAAATAAAGAGCTAGCAATTATCGAATGTTATCAAGATATTTTGAATAAACTCGACTACACCGATTATTTTCAAAAACCTGTAATATTAAAAGGGTGTTCAAAAAAAGCAGTACCTAACCCAGTATATACTTTGGCTATTCAGAAATTAATGAAAGTGGCTAAAAGTGTAATGTTTGGAGAAGCTTGTTCTGCGGTACCATTATACAAATCAAAATAAAAAGACCTCTATTGAGGTCTTTTTTTATTCGTTTTCAACAGCATCTTTATAATCTGGATATAAAAACTTGTTGTACGGAAATCTTGTAATGTGAATTTCTCTAACCGCTTCATACACCTTTTCTCTGAATTCTTCAAAGTTAGCTTTTTCAGTTGCCGAAATAAACAAGGTTCTATTTTCTCCTAATTTGCTCATCCAAGTTTGTTTCCAATCTTCAAGTGTATAATGTTTCGTTGTTTTTTCAACACTTAAATCGTTTTCATCAAAATAAACCGATTTAAATGCATCAATTTTATTGAAAACCATGATGGTTGGTTTGTCAGCACTTTTAATGTCTTGTAAAATTTGATTTACCGATGCAATATGATCTTCAAAATCGGGATGTGAAATATCAACCACGTGTAATAGTAAATCGGCTTCTCTCACTTCATCTAAGGTGCTTTTAAACGACTCAACTAATTGTGTTGGTAGTTTTCTAATAAATCCAACCGTATCGCTTAAAAGAAAAGGTAAATTCTTTATTACCGTTTTACGAACCGTGGTATCTAAGGTTGCGAATAATTTATTCTCTACGAAAACATCACTTTTACCCACTGCATTCATTAAGGTTGATTTACCCACATTTGTGTAACCCACTAAGGCTACACGAACCATAGCTCCACGATTGCTTCGTTGCGTAGCCATTTGTTTGTCGATAACTTTTATTTTGTCTTTCAGTAAAGAAATTCTATCACGCACAATACGACGGTCGGTTTCAATTTCAGTTTCCCCAGGACCACGCATTCCAATTCCCCCTTTTTGACGTTCAAGGTGCGTCCACATTCCGGTTAAGCGAGGTAATAAATATTGACATTGTGCTAATTCCACTTGCGTTCTAGCATAAGAGGTTTCAGCACGTTGTGCAAAAATATCAAGGATAAGATTGGTTCTGTCTAATACTTTACAATCAAGTTCTCTAGTAATATTTTTTTGTTGGGAAGGCGTTAATTCATCGTCAAAAATAACGGTTTTGATGTCGTTATCTTTGATGAAATATTTGATTTCTTCTAGTTTTCCAGTTCCAACGAAAGTTTTTGGATTAGGTTTGTCCATTTTCTGGGAAAAGCGTTTTATAACGGTTCCTCCAGCAGTATAGGTTAAGAATTCCAATTCGTCAAGATATTCGTTTAGTTTATCTTCACTTTGGTTTTGCGTTACAATTCCAACAATAATTGACTTTTCAAAGTCAATAACTTCTTTCTCTAACATAATCGTTCTTTAAGGTTACAAAGGTAGTTAAATACAGAACACAAAAAAAGCGACTCTTTGAGTCGCTTTTCATCTTATATTGAAATTAAGATTAGTTAATCAAAATATCATCTATTTGCATAGTTGTTGTTATTCCTGTACCATTTCCTGTATATTCAAATACGAAAAATCCGTTACCAGTTACACCCACTGGAATATTGTATGTTCCACTATTTGTAAAGTTAGCAGCATATCCAGATGTTGTTCCAGATGCAATAGTAAAGTTAGAAGTAATATCAACTAAAGTTGCATTTGTAATTTGAGTACCAGGAACGTAATTAGTAGTATAGTATACTTTTAAAACATTACCATTGTTAAATCCATCTTTAGTTTTAAAAGAAAGCGTACTTGCAGCTGTCATATCAACAGGAACAATAAACAATGAACGGTTAGCTTCTGGAGTTCCTCCAAATGAAGACATTTGGATGTATTTATTTCCACTAAACGTTTTTACTTGCCAATATCTACTTCCTACAGCAGCATCATTGATGTATTTAGGAAAAACTTGTTGGTTTGAAGTAGTATATGATGTAAAAGGCTCATTAAGAGTAGCATCATAAACAATTGCAGAACCACCAATTGGTGGATATAAATCTATGTCTAATCTCGTATTTGTTAAGTTAACATCATTTAAAGTTCTAATCATAAATTGATAATCACTATTGTACTTAGTCATTACCCCTCTAATTTTTCCATTTAATGAAGGAACTGCATTAGAAGCAAAAGTTGCAAACTCACTTACTCTAAGAATTACTTTGTTTCCAAACTCATCTGTAATTTCGTGGTTAGTTGCACCACCTAAACTATTTAAGCTTGCATCATAGTATTTTTTTCCTAAAGAAGGATCTGTAAATTGTACTGCATCAAATTCAATCAACATATTTAAATATTGATCATTTTTAGCAGTTGCAATTGAGATATTTTTCACAATATCATCTTCGTTTACATTATCACAAGATCTTAAAATTACATCTTTATATTCAACACCAGAGATTCTTCCAACTCCTCCATTGTATGAAGAACCTAATACAGTTGAACCGTGTTGTTTATTAAAATATCTGTTTTTGTCTAATTTAATTGTAACTTTTCTACCTGGTTCAAATTCTGTATACAAATTATAATTGTCTACTGGCATACTAAAACCTTGTAAACCGTCAAGCGACATCATTGAAATTGATTTATAGAAGTTTCCACCTTCATCACTTGATGTAACATAAGCTTCAATATAATCAATAGCATCAGTAGTGGTGTACTGAACTGTTGTTGCTGTAGAAATGCTTGTTATATCTGACACTTCTTTAGTAGTTGCAATGGTAACACAATCATTAGATAAATCAGGTGTGCCATAATCATCGCCATTAACACAACCCACTAAAGTTGCAAAAACAGCTGTTGTTAATACTAATTTTAAATTTTTCATAGCTTTTAGTTTTTAGTAATTTTAACATTATCAACTTCCCAAGTCATTGAAGCAGATGAAGTTGAAGTGTATTTAAATGCCACATATACATTGCCTCCAGCAAAAGAAGAAATATCAATATTTCCAGAATTTGTCCAAGTATAAGCATTAGATGCATCTAAAGTTGCAGATAAATCTGTCCAAGTAGCGGTATTAGGATCACCTCCTGCATAATCAGAAGAAATTTTAATTTCTAAAACATTTCCAGTAAATCTAGAAGCTGTTTGAAATGATAAACTTGCTGCTGTAAGGCCGCTTAAATCAATTTGTGGTGAAATTAACCAATCTTCATTAGCATTATTTCCACCGGCATAACCCGACATTTTTGCACAGTTTCCTGGATTACCATATTGTGTGTCCAATTGCCAAGTTTGAGCACCTGTAGCACTATATTTAGTCCAATCTGCCCAACTAGTTTCGAAACCATCTGTAAAAGCGTATTCGTAAACCGTAGGAATTACATAATCATCATCTCCTACACAACTTGTTAAAGCACTCGTTCCAAGTACTAACAAGAACATTGTTTTTAAAAATTTTATTTTCATAGTATATTTTTTTAGAAGTTAATGTAGAAATTAACAAAATATGTTCTTCCGTATCCGTAAAAATATTTAGGTCCAAAAGATGGTGTTCCGTTGGCTAAATCTCCTTGTAAATCAGGGAAAGTAGCTTTTCTTGATTGTTCAAAACCACCTGTTTTGTATTCAACATCTAATACATTATTAATAGAAGCAAAGAAACCAACTGTATTACGATTTGCTTTGCTAATTCTCCAAGATTTTCCTCCTGTTAAGTTTAATAAAGCAAAACTGTCAAATTTTTCTTGTTTTAAAATATCTCTTACTGTTTCTGGAGTTGCACCTGAATAATTGTCGCCAGTATTTCCATCAATACTAAAATTATCAGTTCTTAAAATACTAGCTACATCAATATAGCTATTTGCTAAATAGTTAATGTTAGCACCTACCCACCAGAAGTTAGGATCTCTATATTCTAAACCAAATGAAGCTGCTGTTTGAGGCATACCTGGTTGGTGATAGTTTTTAATATAAACGGTTCCAAAATCAGTTAAAGAGTTGTTTCCGGCTGCCGCTAATGCATCATCATTTGTTTTTAATTTTGCATTATCAGAGTAAATGTATTGTCCATAAGATGCTGCAACAGTAGCTTTAATAGTTGAAGTAATTTGATATTCTAAACCAAGTTCTGCACCCATGTTTTGTTTATCAATTCCAGTAACGATTTCACTTACAAAAGTGTCTTCATCTCCACCTGTGTCACTTCCAATTCCTTCTCCATAGAAGAACGAAATTTCTGTTGCATCTTGAATTTTAGAATAGAATCCAGTTAAACGAGCTTTGAATTTTGGAGCTCTTAAGATATAACTAGCATCAGCACTAACAATTTTTTCATTTGTTAAGTCTGGAGTTATAACATTGTTCATTCTAGCATTTGAGAATGAGTTTCTTAAACTTGGCGCTTTAGTTTGATATAAACCATTAAAGTCTAAATAATTTCTTCCGTTTAATTTATAAGTTAAACCTCCTTTAAAACCAAAGTTTTCGAAAGTTACACTTTCTCCTTTACCATAAGAATTAGCAGCATAAATTCCGTTTCTGTAAAGACCTTCTCTTTGGTATTCTGTTCTTGAGAATGATTGCGCTAAATAGAAATCAGCTTTATCATAAGTAAATTTAAATTGTGTAAATCCATCAAATGTTAACGCATGTAATAAATAGTTATAACCATATGATTCGTTTTCACCAATTTGTCTATTTGGGTTATTTAAGTCTGACTGACTAGCATCTCCTGTATAAAATGGATCAATATCTAAAAAGTATTGACCACCCATTAAATCTAATAAGTTTTGGTGGTTGTGCGAACGTAATTTTCTAAAATTAGCAGCTGCAGTTAAGCTTATATTTTCAGAAATACTAGAATTAATAATACTGTTAGCACTTAATTGATTGTCATCCGTTCTGTCTTCATATAAAACATAAACACTTCTTCCAGGGAATGCACTGTTTTGGTTTGCAAGATACATTGCATTCCAGTTGATTTGACTGTTGTTTAAGAAGAAAGTTTCTGCAGCAGCAGCTCCAGTTGCATCACCTAAATTATTATAATAACTTGGTAAGTTTCTATAGTATGTAGGGTCTGGATTATTTCCTAATTGAAAATCTAATCTTGAGTTACCAATAGAACCCGTTTGAAATGCAACATTTGTGTTTAAAGTTGTTTTTTCTGTAATTTTCCAATAATGAGAAAGCATTACAATAGGTTCTTCAACATCTTTATCTCTAGAGTTACGTTTTTTACCATCTTGCCATCCCCAGTACGAGTTGTATTTAATTCCCATTAAATCATTAACTTCTTGTGTGTTTGGAGAGTTTTTACCTCTGCTATTTTGAGCATAAATTGCAGTTAAGTTTAAACTATGTTTGTCATTAATTTTTTTCTCAACACTCGCAAATAAAGAATTTGCAGCATAATCAGTTCCTTCAAAGTAACCTTCTTGTGCCCATCTTCTAGATGCAGACACAACAAAAGCCCAACCTTGTTTGTTCATTCCAGAAGCATGCGTTCCCATTGTTCTCCAACTGTAGTTGGTATTCGTTCCCGACATAGAAATTCTAGTTCCTGGTCTGTAGAAAGAAGCTCTAGTATTAATCTCTTGAGTACCTAATGCACTACCAAAAGTATAATCTGATGGAGCAGAACCCATAGTAAACTCTTGGTTTCTAGTAGCATCATTTAAACCACCCCAGTTGCTCCATTGTGGTCTTCCATCATATAATTTGTTCATAGAAATACCATTAATCATGGTAACTCCATATTCATTATCTAAACCTCTAATTCTGAAACGAGCTAATCCCCAGTTAAAGGCTGCCGCTTGTTGATATACATCACGAGTTGCTTGTAATAATCCAGAAGTACTCTCTGAACCACTATTGTCGTCTCCTAAATCATTTTCAGTAATAGTAACTAAACTTAATTGTTGTTCAGAAGTAATATCTTCTTCTAACAAGATAATTCCTAAATCAATAGATTCGCCAGAATTTGGCTCAATCACAAATGTTTGTTGGATATAACCAACAGTTTTGATTATTAAAATTTGTTCCCCTTGTGGTAGTGTTCCAAATTTAAAGTTTCCATCAAAATCAGTTAAAGAAGATTGGTTGGTGCTTTGAATGGTAGCCACAACATTTTGTAATGGTTTTTGACTTTTAGAATCGATAACTTTTCCTGTTAAGGCTGGATTCTGCTGTGCAAAAACAAAAACGGCTTGTAGTACTAGTAAGGTACTTAATACAAGTTTTTTCATAAAGAATGTTATTATTAATACTTATTTAACGTTAAGTAGGTAAAAACTTAACAGCCTACAAATGTATAACTTTTAATAATATTATTTACCTTTGGCACCCATTTTGTATAAAACTTGATATTAATATAACAATTATTTTATGAAAATTAAACACCTTTTGGCTGTATTTTTAGTGATTTTATCGGTAGAAAATACATTTTCTCAGGATAAAAAATTTAAAGTACATACTGTGGCTTTTTACAATTTTGAAAATTTATTTGACACAATAAACGACCCAGATACCTATGATGAAGAGTATACTCCGTCAAGAGGTTGGACTCAAAAAAATTATAAAAAGAAACTAGATAATCTAAGTAGAGTACTAGTTGAATTAGGTACTAGCGAAGTTCAAAAAAATTCTCCTGTAATCATTGGAGCATGTGAAATTGAAAACAGAAGAGTATTAGAAGATTTAGTTAAACATCCTACTCTAATTAATAAAGGATACAAAATTGTACATTTTGATTCTCCTGACAAAAGAGGAATTGACGTTGGATTTTTATACCAAGAAAAACATTTTCAACCTACAAGTTATATTAATATTCCATTGTACATTTATGAAAATGAAACAGAATCTAGCAAAAAAGATAAAAATGAATCAGAGGATTCTGATGATAAAGGAAGTGTAGATGCTAAAACTAAAAGAATTTACACACGTGATCAGTTATTAGTAACTGGTTTATTAGATGGTGAAGAAATCAATGTTATTGTAAACCACTGGCCATCTCGTTCTGGTGGTGAGAAAAAAAGTAGCCCTTATAGAGAGGCAGCAGGTAGATTGAATAGAAAAATTATGGATTCTATCATCAAAATCAATCCAAACGCTAAGTTTATTACAATGGGAGATTTAAACGATGGACCATATAACAAATCAGTTAAACAAGGTGTAGGTGCTAAATTAAAAAAATCAGAATTAAAAGAGCCAAGAGATGTTTATAACCCTTTTGAACAAATGGCAAAAGACGGAAATTCTTCTTTATTCTATAGAGATTCTGGAGATATTTTTGATCAAATAATGGTGAGTCAACAATTAGTTCCAGCGGATAATAATGATTATGGTTCGTTTAAATATTGGAAAGCAGGGATTTACAATAAGCCTTTCTTAATTCAGAAAACAGGACAATACAAAGGATATCCACTTCGTAATCAAAATGGAGTTCCAGGATTTTCAGATCACTTCCCAGTTTATATTTATTTGGTTAAAGAAGTTAAATAATCAAAAACATAATAATTTATTAAGGTTAGTTTGTAACAAAAAATACAGCTAACCTTTTTTCTTTTTAGTAACTTTACGTTTTAAATTAAAAATGATGGCAATAGCAAAACCGTTTAATTTACAAAAGTGGATTGAAGACAATAAAGCGTTGTTAAAACCGCCTGTTAGTAATAAAAATTTATACGTAGAATCAGACGATTACATTGTTATGGTTGTGGGTGGACCCAATGCTCGAAAAGACTATCACTACAATGAAACCGAAGAATTGTTTTACCAATTAGAAGGTGAAATCACGGTTTACATTCAAGAGGATGGCGAAAAAAAAGCGATGAAATTAGGTCCAGGAGATATGTATTTGCATCCTGCTAAAGTACCGCATTCGCCGGCAAGGACAGAAGGTTCTGTAGGGTTGGTAATCGAAAGAAAACGCGCTGGAAAAGGATTTAATGATGGTTTGCTTTGGTTTTGTAACAATTGCAATCATAAATTACATGAAGTTTATTTCGAATTACACGACATAGAAAAGGATTTTTTTCCGCATTTCAGCACCTTCTACAATTCAGAAGAAAAAAGAACGTGTAAAAAATGTGGCACTGTAATGGAAACGAATCCTAAGTTTACAAAAAAGTAACACAAATTCTCACAAAGTTTCGCAAAAAAATCTGTGAAAATCCTTGAAATCCGTGGCAAAATATAACACCAAGATTAAACTCTTGTGTTTAAAAATATATTTTCTATCTTTGAAAAAAATTTAACAAAAACCGAATAAAAAGTTATAAAATGATATCTGAAGCAGCAATTCAATTTGGTATGCAAGAAGCTTTGCAACAATTAGGCATTAAAGAAATTAACGAAGGAACTTCTACTGGAACAAAGTGGTTTTCTAACGGAAAAATCATCGAATCGTATTCTCCAGCAACAGGAGATTTGATTGGAAAAGTAAAATCTTCTACAAAAGAAGATTACGAAACTGCTATGCAAGCAGCAACCGAAGCTTTCAAAACATGGCGTTTGGTTCCGGCTCCAAAAAGAGGGGAAATCGTGCGTCAAATGGGAGAAGAATTGCGTAAACATAAAGAAGCATTAGGAAAATTAGTGTCTTTTGAAATGGGTAAATCGTATCAAGAAGGACTTGGAGAAGTTCAAGAAATGATTGATATCTGTGATTTCGCAGTAGGTTTATCACGTCAATTACACGGATTAACAATGCACTCAGAGCGTCCAATGCACAGAATGTATGAGCAATGGCATCCGTTTGGAGTGGTGGGAATCATTTCGGCTTTCAACTTCCCAGTAGCGGTTTGGTCTTGGAATACGATGTTAGCATGGATTTGCGGTGACGTTTGTATTTGGAAGCCAAGTTCAAAAACGCCTTTATGTGGTGTAGCTTGTCAAAACATCATTCAAACCGTATTAGAAAGAAACAATTTGCCAGAAGGAATCAGCTGTTTAGTGGTGGGTAATGAGTCTGGTGATTTAATCAATAACGACAAACGTATTCCATTAGTGTCTTTTACAGGTTCTACTAGAATTGGTCGTCACGTATCAAAAACAGTTGCTGAGCGTTTTGGAAAAACTATCTTAGAATTAGGTGGAAACAACGCAATTATCGTTTCTAAAGAAGCGGATTTATCAATGGTATTGGTAGGAGCGGTATTTGGAGCAGTAGGAACAGCAGGGCAACGTTGTACTTCAACTCGTAGATTAATTGTTCACGAAAGTGTTTACGATAAAACATTAGACGTTTTAGCTAAAGCTTATGCGCAGTTAAAAATTGGAAATCCATTAGATGCTAACAATCACGTAGGTCCACTTATCGATAAAGGTGCGGTTCAAGATTACTTAAACGCTATCGAAAAAGCAAAAGCTGAAGGTGGAAGAGTAATTGTAGAAGGTGGTGTTTTAGAAGGAAAAGGATACGAAAGCGGTTGTTATGTAAAACCATGTATTATTGAAGCGAAAAACGAGTTCGAAATCGTGCAACACGAAACATTTGCTCCAGTTTTATATGTAATGAAATATAGCACAATTGAAGAAGCTATCGAAATGCAAAATGCAGTTCCTCAAGGATTATCTTCTTCTATCTTTACCAACAACATGAGAGAAATGGAATTATTCCTTTCTGCTGCGGGTTCTGATTGTGGTATTGCTAACGTAAACATTGGAACTTCTGGTGCTGAAATTGGTGGTGCTTTTGGTGGTGAAAAAGAAACAGGTGGTGGCCGTGAATCAGGTTCTGACGCATGGAAAGCCTACATGAGAAGACAAACGAATACTATCAACTACGGAACAGCGTTACCATTAGCTCAAGGTATTAAGTTTGATTTGTAATTAAGTGATTAGTGAAAAGTAATAAGTGATTAGTTACTTTTTGGATATAGAAAAACCCTGTAAAATTTGATTTTTACAGGGTTTTTTGTTTGTAATTTTGTTTATTTTAATTTAAACCACGTGAAAAAGAGTCACTGTAGCGGATAAAATTTTAATCAAAAAATTCATATTTTTCAATGATTCCATTTTGATTTTTAATCGTGAGTGTATTACTATCAAACGAAAAAAAGGTAGATGTTTTAACATCAGTAATTTTTCCAGATTTTCTGTCTGTGTATTTTCTAAATTCTGTAATCGATTTTAAATTTGTAGACTCATCATAATCATAAACACATCGTTTTTCAAGATTTAAAAAAGGATCTAATTCTGTAAATTCAACTAATTTTCCATCAATATATTTATAATTTTTTGTTAGAATATAATCACCTTTATGAATTTGCTTTATTTCCTTTAATAAATTATTTTCATAGGAATACGATGATTTTATCATTTCTATCCCATTTTCAAACTTAGTTGATTCAATAATTTTGTTATTATCATTATATCTATAAGTTATATAATGATTTTTTTGATTTTGATTGGCAGCTAGATAGTCATTGACATTATATGCCCAGACTATGTTATTTTTATTATCATAAACTGCAGAATCTTTTATGAATTTATTCTCAGATATTTTGTTATTGTAAATTGTTTTTCTAATACCTTTTATCGCTGTTAAATTACTATTTAAATCGTAGATAAAATAAGTTATGGAATTGGTTTTTCTTTTGTCATTGTTGTCGAAATATTCTATTTTGTCAATTAGATTATTTTTGTAGAAATATTGTTTTTTTTCGCCATTATCTTCACTAATTTCAATTATTTTATCTTGATTATAAAAAATATTATATTTTTTTATTGAAGTTTTAGTATCTCCTTCTTTCTTTTCGATCAAATATGAAGTAATGCGATTCTTTTTTTTGTCTAATATTGCTTTATAGAATTCAAATTCGTTATTATAATTATAATCAGTAACTACAGTTATTTTTTCACCTTTTTTTTCGTTTTCTTTAATATAATTTGAATTATCTAAAACTCTCTTTTCTATGTTTTTAGTATCAATAGTTGTTCTCTTTTCTTTTTCAACCAAAATATTATTTGTATATCTATAAAGAATAGTTGTAGTTGAATTTGAATCGGAATTAATTTCTGAAATAACGTTACCATTTATGTCAAATTCTGTAATTGTTTTACCGATAATTTTCTTCTTTATTTTCTTGTTGTATAATTTTGAATAATCATTTATATCATTTTCTGGAAGAATTACGGAAGGCCTAACTATTGTTGGTTCAGGATGTTTAAATTGTCCAAAGCATATTATGCTTTGAAAAAAAACGATTAAATAAATAATTGCTTTTAAGTTCATTTTAATAGTTTAATATTTGTTGAATTAAAATCTTAAGGATACCTCACGTGGTTCATTTTAATCAAAGATAACAAATTGTAACTAAAAAAAGTAAAGTCAACTTTTATAATTAAGTAGTCAAGTTGGTGTTTTCTTTATAGATATAGCACTGTTACAGCACTGATATAACACTGATATAGCATAAAAAACTTAAGTTGTCTTAATGGTAACAGAAAGCTATCAAAAACCAAAAACCCCACAAATCAAATTTGCAGGGTTTTCTATTATCACATTACTAAATTACCACATCGGCACATTGCCACATTGAAAACTACTTCGTTTTCTTCACGTACTGCGTCAAAATGTAAATACTTTGGTTTTCTACTCTACCTTCAATTAAGTTAGCATCGTCCCAAACTAATTTAATGTTATGCACGGCAGCTCCACGTTTTGCGGTAAAAGTAGCACCTTTTACATCTAAATCTTTAATCAATACTACTGAGTCGCCATCTTGTAAAATAACGCCGTTACTGTCTTTATGTACAATTTTGTTTTCGTCTTCTTCTTCGCCTTCACCAGTTGCTTTTGCCCATTCTAAGGCTTCTTCGTCTAAATACATCATGTCAAGCAAATCGTTGTTTTTCAAACGCGCTAACATGCGCCAAGATAAAATTTGAACCGGCAAATGTTCGTTCCACATACTTTCTGATAACCCTCTCCAATCGTTTTCATTCATGGTTTCAGGGTTTTCAATTTGGTCTTTTAAATGTTTTGCAACCAAAACCGAATGTTCTAAACTTTCTGCAGTGTGAGGTGGCAACGTGTACACAACTAAATCATGTTCGGTACCACTAATTTCGCAAACTGAACCACTGCGGTCTTTCAGTTTTTTTTCTATTACACTCATTTTGAATGGATTTTACGTAAATAAATAATTTGAAGCAAAGGTATAAATTGTATTAGAATAGCATAAAAAAAAGGAATTAATTTCTTCCTTTTTCATCTGGATACAAATCAGGTAAGGCATCACTTTGCCAAAATTCCTTTGTTTCGATGTCCATAATTGTAAGTTTTCCTTTGAAAGCGGCACCCGTATCTACGTTCCAAATACAAGCTTTATTCACTGGAATGGCTTCATTTATTTTAGTAACTGGAGTATGTCCAATGTAAATTTCATGATACAATTTTAATCGATTGGGATACGAAATATGATCTTTTGAAAGATTCGGATCAAGAGCTAATGCCATTTCCCATAACGTTCTATCCCAATAAAATAGTGGTTTGAAAAATTCGAAATCAACACCTCTTACATTGGTAAATCCTGCATGAATAAACAATCGATTTTCATCATCTAAATAGTAGTTTTTTAGCGATTTCAGAAACGTAATATGTTTTTCTTTTGTGGCTTCATCTACTCGTTCATAACTCAATGAAGTTGCTTCACCACCATGTTGAAACCACATTTTCTCATCAAAGCCTTCTTTATTAGTAGTTAACCATTTTAATACTAAATCATCATGATTTCCTTTGATAAATATGCAATTTTGTTGTTGTTCTAATTGAATAAGAAAATCTAAAACCGCTGGCGATTCGCTCCAACCATCAACAAAATCTCCTAAAAAAATCAGAGTGTCTTTTGAAGTCACTTTTGCTTTATCCAAAACCTGATGTAACGCTTTTAATCCGCCATGGATGTCACCAATAACTAATTTTCTATTCATTTCTTGTGTTGTATTTCATTTTTCTTAAAATTCGCATTACTTCTTTAAAAGAGACATAAGCGATAGGATTTTCTAACGATTTAAGATAAGGTTTAGCATCAATTAATTTTTGTTTGGCATCCTCAAATCCGTTTAAATAACAAATCATCATAATTTGCGGTAAGTTTTCTAAATCAAGGAACTCATTAGGTTGCAAAAGTAATCCCTTTTGAAGTTTTCCCAATAGACTTAAATTAGAATTATAAATGTGATGCAACATTTTCCGATTGTATTGCGGTGGCTCAAATAACATTTCGGAATTTATTTTATAATACCCATTATCAAAAAACGTAAGCGTAACTTTTTCAAAAGGATAGTAACTCGTCTTGTCGTTTAAACCCAGTGAAATGTATTCGGTAATAGAAAAACTGCTTTCATCGTATTCAATACTAACTTCATCTAGTGCAGAATAAAACAATTTTACTTGCTCATTAACCAATTCAATATCCACTCGTGAATAATATTCTTTATCCCGAATTTTTTTCTTGTTTCCTGCCCAGCATACCACAAACAACTCTTTGAAAACTTTGTATTTAGAAGGTAAATCTTTATGGCGATTATTAATGAAATCTAAGACACTTTCTAAAGTGTTTTCAATGCTGTTTCGCGAACTGTTTTCAATACTAATAACGGTTTCTACATTTTGTTTAGAATACGGAATTTTTTCTGAAGTAGGTGTTGTGTTACTTCCTTTTCTAACGAAGTAAGTATTCGCTTCAATGGTGTGAATGCCTTTTTTAAAATAGGAAGTTTTTGATTTTGGTTTAATAGTAACCAATCCTACTACTTTATCTTTTGGAAGATTCGGAAAAGGCACATTTTCGTACTGAATTTTTGGTGGATTTTCCAAAAAAGCATTCACTAAATTCTGAATTCGGCTGTCGTCAAAAAAATCATCTCCAACAATTTCATTGGTTTCGTCTTCAACCCCCACCACAATATAAGAATTATTACTAGGATTGGAATTAGAAAGCGCACAGATGTGCTTTAAAAACTTGGCTTTCCCTTCTTTAGTGTGTAAGTTCAATTGCCGCTTCTTATCATAAAAACTATTCTCATCATGATGAGCTAAAAGATTTTTGATAAGAAGTCGCTTGTTGATCATTGTTTTGGTTTGCAGTCTCAGTCTCAGTTTACAGTGCTGTTCTGCGACTGAAAACTGCGACTGAAAACTAAATTAAGGCACTTTATTTCCCATACTTTCCGTCCAGATAGCAAACCAATCTTGTTTGTCTAAAACTAATGATTTTGCTTTCATCAATTGCTGAATTCTTCCCGAATTAACCGTTCCTGCCACTGGAGAAATTCCAGCAGGATGTTGCATAATCCAAGCCAATAAAATAATATCAGAACCTATATGATATTTCTCCACCAACTTAGCCAAAAGCTGACGCAATCTAAAGGTTTGATCCGTATTTTCTCTAAAAACCGTTCCTAGCGGATTCCAAGCCATTGGTTTAATATTGTGAATTTGCATGTAATCGAAACTTCCGTCTAACATCGCTTCATGATGGGTTGCCGAAAATTGCACTTGGTTAAAAGAAATTTCGGTTTTCTGACGTAATAATTCGGTTTGAGAAGATGTAAAATTTGAAACTCCAAAAGATAGAATTTTTCCATCTGCTTTTAATTTAGAAACCGCTTCTGCAATTTCATCAGCTTGCATTAACGGACTTGGACGATGAAGTAATAATACATCCAAATAATCGGTTTGTAAATTTTTTAATGAATTTTCGGCTGACCAAATAATATAATCTTTAGAATATTCGTAATGTTTAATCCAATTGTTAGGTCTATTTTCAGTAGTATATTGAATACCACATTTAGTAATCAACTGAATTTTTTTGCGATCAATTTTACTTTCAGAAAGCGCTTTTCCAAAGGCAGCTTCAGTAGTATAACCTCCATAAATATCCGCATGATCAAAAGTGGAAATACCATTTTCAACAAATAAATTAATTAAATGAGTAAACTCTTTGGTATTTAGGTTTTTATCCCAAATACCCCAATTCATAACTCCTGCAATAACAGGCGATAATTTTATAGGCATAATAGTTGTATTTTAAATTTTTTCTTAAAATTATAAAATAGAATCATAAAACACTCATAAAATCAACCTTTTTTATGCATTTTTAACGCAATGTTAACAACTTAAAACCAAAAAAAAATTCAATTTGCAGCGTCAAAAAATGTTGTTAATTTCACAGCGTAAAAATTTAACCAAAATGGAAGAAAATATAGCCACCTTAGACATTAGAGCAATTAATGAAAAGATTGAAAGAGAAAGTGCTTTTATAGACTTACTTACAATGGAAATGAATAAGGTAATCGTAGGTCAAAAACACATGGTCGAACGATTATTAATAGGTTTGTTAGGTCAAGGACATATTTTATTGGAAGGTGTTCCTGGATTGGCTAAAACCTTAGCCATTAATACGCTTTCACAAGCTGTTCATGGTTCGTTCAGTCGTATTCAGTTTACACCTGATTTGTTACCTGCCGATGTAGTAGGAACTATGATTTACAACATCAAACAAAATGACTTTACCATTCGTAAAGGACCTATTTTTGCCAACTTCGTACTAGCAGATGAGATTAACCGTGCGCCAGCAAAAGTACAATCGGCTTTGTTAGAAGCCATGCAAGAAAAGCAAGTTACCATTGGTGACGAAACGTTTAAGTTAGACAAACCATTCTTGGTAATGGCAACGCAAAACCCTGTTGATCAAGAAGGAACCTATCCATTACCAGAAGCACAAGTTGACCGTTTCATGCTAAAAGTGGTGATCGATTATCCAAAAATGGAAGAAGAGCGTCACGTAATTCGTCAAAATTTAAAAGGTGCTTTTGAAAAAGTAAACCAAGTGGTTTCGTTAGAGCAAATTTTAAGAGCGCAAGAAGCCGTTCGTGAAGTATACATGGACGAGAAAATCGAGAAATACATTTTAGATTTAATTTTCGCAACACGTTATCCTGAAAAATATAAATTAGAAAGTCTAAAACCATTAATCAGTTTTGGAGCTTCGCCTCGTGGAAGTATCAACTTAGCCACTGCTGCTAAATGTTACGCTTTCATCAAACGTAGAGGGTATGTAATTCCAGAAGACGTTCGTGCTGTAGTGTACGATGTATTACGTCACAGAATTGGAATCACCTACGAAGCAGAAGCTGAAAATGTAACCACAGAAGACATTATTAGCAGAATTGTTAACGAAGTTGAAGTGCCTTAATTTAGTTATCAGTGTTCAGTCTCAGTGTTCAGATAATTCTATTCTTAAACTGCGACTGTTAACTGCGACTGCCAACTAATAGAAATGGATACCAAAGAAATTCTAAAGAAAGTTCGAAAAATTGAAATCAAAACCCGAAGATTGAGTGATCATATCTTTTCGGGAGAATATCACACGTCGTTTAAAGGACGCGGGATGACGTTTTCAGAAGTGCGCCAATACCAATACGGTGATGACGTAAGAGCTATCGATTGGAATGTAACCGCACGCTATAACGAACCTTTCGTAAAAGTATTTGAAGAAGAACGCGAATTAACCATGATGTTGATGGTAGATATTTCGGGTTCAGAAAGTTTTGGTACAAAAAATCAACTAAAACGCGATATGGTTACTGAAATTGCTGCCACATTAGCGTTTTCGGCAACTCAGAATAATGATAAAATAGGTTTGCTTTTGTTTTCGGACCAAATCGAATTGTTTATTCCACCTAAAAAAGGAAAATCGCATGTTTTACGAATCATTCGCGAGTTAATCGAATTCGAATCGAAAAGCAAAAAAACCGATTTATCGCAAGCTTTGAAATATTTATCAAGCGTTTTGAAAAAGAAAGCCATCGTGTTTTTAATTTCCGATTTCATGGTGAAAGATTACGAACACACGTTGAAAATCGCTTCAAAACGACATGATGTAACCGGAATTCGAGTTTTTGACCAAAGAGAAGAAAGTATTCCAAATATTGGTATTGTAAATATGTTAGATGCTGAAACAGGCGAAACGCTTTTAGTTGATACCACGTCAAAAAAAGTGCGAATGGATTACGAAAAATACTATCGTGAAAACGTAAATTATTTCAAAGATATTTTTTCAAAATGTGGAGCAGGAACGATTAGTTCAAGAGTGGATGAAAGCTATGTAACCAAATTATTAGGTTATTTTAAAGCGCGTAATTAAGAAAAATGAAAAATAAACTTTACTTATATATTGCTTTATTGTTCGGATTTTTTGGGTTTGCCCAACAAATCTCGACTTCTATTGACTCAACTCAAATTAAAATTGGATCGCAATTCAATTTAACCATCAAAGCAAAAGTAAACGCAAAAGATAAAGTCGTTTTTCCAGATGGGAAGTTTTTTGGTGCTTTGGAAATATTAGAATCGTATCCAATTGACACAGTTAAGAACGACAACCAATACGAATTAATCAAAAAGTACGGGTTAACCCAATTTGATTCCGGACGCTATGTAATTCCTAAGTTATTGGTGAAAATCAATCAGAAAGAATTCCGTACCGATTCACTTTCGATTTTGGTAAACGATGTAAAAGTTGATACTACAAAGCAACAAATGTACGACATCAAAGACATCATCGCCACCGAAGAAAAACCGATGAGCGAATGGTGGAAACTTTTGATTTTATTGGTTTTGATTGTGGCTTCTGGATTTGCATCGTACTTCATCATCAAAAGATTACAAAAAGACAAAGAGCAAAAAGAAGAATTTTTCGCTTCGCCAATTGAAAAAGCGATTGCGTATCTTCAAAACTTAGATAAAAAACAATTAGTACAACGCGGTGATGTGAAAGAATACTATTCTGAAATGACCGATATCACCAGAACGTACATCGAAGAATCCATCCATATTCCAGCAATGGAAAGTACTTCTAGTGAATTGCTAGAAGCCTTAAAAAAAGCAATTGCCGACAAAAAAATGTTTGTCAATCGTGAAGAATTAGACAAATTCAAGAAAGTGTTAGAAAATTCTGATTTGGTAAAATTTGCTAAATCGCAACCGCTACCTTTCGAAATTGAAACCGATAAAAAAATCATCGATAAATTCTTATTGGTAATTGACAAAGCTTTACCACGAACCGAAGATCAAGCGGCTATTTTATTTGCAGAGGAAGTACGTAAGAAAGAAATGCAAAAGCAAAAATTCAAACGTTTGGTGATGTCAATCGGAATTTCCGCTTTTTTATTGGTGGCTTCAATCGTAATTTTTGCTTACACTGTGGGATTTGATTTTATCAAAGACAATTATATTGGTCACTCAACAGAAGAATTATTGGAAAAAGAATGGATAACTTCCGAATACGGAGAACCAGCAATAATTATTTCAACACCAAAAGTGTTAAAACGAACCATCGATGAGAAAATCCAAAATAACTTACCAGAAAACGTAAAAGCAACCAGTCGTTTTGCATACGGAAGTATTATTGATAATTTTTCAATTGTTTTAAATACAACAGCCTTCAAGGACACTACAAAAATAGATTTAGATGTAGCTCTGGAAACTGATTTGCGAGAATTAGAAAACTTTGGAGCTAAAAATATTATCGTAAAAACGGGTGAATTTGAAAATGTAAAAGGACTTTCGGGCAAAAAAGCATTTGGAACCTTTACTGCTTTTGATCCAGTAAGAGAAGAAGATGTAAAAATGGAATACGATATTATGGTATTATCTCAACCTGGAGGTGCTCAAGAATTCTTCTTTATTTTCAAAGAACAAGATGAACACGCAAAAGAGATTGTAGAAAAAATTCAAAATTCAATTGAACTAAGAAAACCTAAAAAATAATGGGAAAAGTATCTTTTTTAAATCCGGAATTTTTATGGTTGTTTTTGGTGATACCAATAGCAATAGGTTGGCTATTTTACAAAAGAAACCAACTTTCGGCAACGGTAAAAATGAGTTCATTAGAGCCATTTAAACAAAATAGAACGTTCTTAGCTAAAGCCAAACCCTTTTTACACGTGTTGCGAATTTTAGCTTTAAGTTCTATCATAATCGCCTTAGCCCGACCAAGAAGTGTTGACGTAACTTCAAAATCGAAAACCACTAAAGGAATCGATATTGTAATGGCAATTGACGTTTCGAGTAGTATGTTGGCCAATGATTTAAAACCAAATCGGTTAGAGGCGCTTAAAAAAGTAGCTTCAACCTTTGTACAAGATAGAATTAACGACAGAATTGGATTAGTTGTTTATGCGGGTGAAAGTTATACGAGAACTCCTGTAACTTCAGATAAAACCATCATTTTACAATCGTTAAAAACTATTGAATACGATGATTCTATTATTGCTGATGGAACCGGAATAGGTGTTGGTTTAGCAACCGCAATTAATAGAATTAAAGACAGCAAAGCGAAAAGCAGAATCATCATTTTATTAACGGATGGTGTAAACAATTCAGGAACTATCGATCCTAGAACCGCTTCTGAAATTGCCAAAGAATACGGCATTAAAGTTTACACTATCGGAATTGGAACTAACGGTCAAGCCTTGTTTCCTGTTGCAAAAGATAATAATGGAAAGTTAGTATTTAGAAAAATGCCTGTTGAAATTGATGAAAGCTTAATGAAAGAAATTGCTAAAACTACTGAAGCAAAATATTTTAGAGCTACATCAAATAAAAAATTACAAGCCATTTACGACGAAATCAATAAGTTAGAAACTACCGAAATTGATGAAAAGAAATTTTACAACTACGATGAGAAATACAAAACGTTTGTATTAATCGCTTTTATATTGTTAGGCGTTGAGGTATTATTACGAAATTCAGTTTTTAGAGGAATCGTTTAGAAAGAAAAACAATGTTTGAATTAGAAAGTCCAATATATTTTTACTTATTAGCGCTATTACCCATAATAGTGGCACTTTTTCTATTCAATTTGTTTTGGAAAAGAAAAAGACAAGCTGTTTTTGCCGATCTGGAATTGTTTAATCAATTGGCACCAGAAAAATCGAGTTTTAAACCTGCTTTAAAATTAGGAGTTTTGTTATTAGCATTGGCTTGTATTATTATTGCTTTGGTGAACCCAAAAATGGGAACAAAAATGGAAACGGTAAAACGTCAAGGAATTGATATTGTGTTTGCGGTTGATATTTCAAAAAGTATGCTTGCCGAAGATGTTGCACCAAACCGATTGGAAAAAACCAAGCAAATCGTTTCGCAAATCATTAACCAATTAGGAAACGATAGAGTTGGAATTGTAGGTTATGCCGGAAGTGCCTACCCAGTTTTACCCATGACCACTGATTACAGCATTGCAAAAATGTACTTGCAAAGCATGAATACCAATATGGTGTCTTCGCAAGGAACTGCATTTAGTGATGCCATTCAATTAGCTGTTGATTATTTTGATGTTAAAGATACCAGTAAGTTAATTGTCTTAATTTCAGATGGAGAAGATCATGGTGATGGAGTAGATGATGCAATTGAAATGGCAAAAGAAAAAGGAGTTCGAATTATAAGCATTGGTGTTGGAACTGAAAAAGGAGGTCCAATTCCGCTTCGTGATGACAAAGGAACTATCGCTTCGTATAAAAAAGATCAAGAAGGACAAACAGTAATTACGAAGTTATATCCTGAAGTTTTAAAGAAGTTAGCCGATAACACAAAATCAAAATATATTCTAGGAACCACTACAAAAAATGTGGTTGAGGAAATAAAAAAATCCTTAGATAAAATTGAAAAATCTGAATTCGAATCACAACAAATTGCCGATTTTGAATCGCAATACCAATGGTTTTTAGCTTTAGGATTTTTATTGTTGTTAGTAGATGTTTTCCTTTTGGAGAAAAAAACAGCATGGGTGCAAAAGTTAAACTTATTTAATGAAAAGAAACATGCGTAAGATAGTTTACCTATTAGTAGTATTACATTCTTTTTTTCTTTTTGGACAAGAAAAAGACAAAAATTTGTATAATGGAAATCAGTCCTTTAAAGAAAAAAAATACGCTGATGCTGAAGCTGATTTTCGTGTAACCGAATCGAAAAAATCACCTAAAAAAGCCACTGCGGGATATAATTTAGGAAATAGCGTATATCGTCAAAACCAACAAGGTGAAGCACAAATCAAATATATTCAAGCCTTAGAGCACGCAAAAACAAAAGAAGAAAAACACCGAATTTATCATAATTTGGGCAACACATTCATGTTAGAAAAAAAATATGATTTAGCGGTGGATGCTTATAAAAACGCGCTTAGAAACAATCCGTATGACGAAGAAACGCGTTATAATTATGCATTGGCAAAAAAGAAAAAGAAAGAAAATCCACCTCCAAAAAACGATAAGAAAGATAATAAAGATAAGAATGGTGGCGGAGGCAATCAGAATAAACCGCAACCAGAAAATAACAAAAACGACAAAGGGAATAATAACAAAGACCAAGACAAAAATAAAGGCGACGACAAGAAAGAAAATCCTAGTGATGGAGATAAAAAAGAGGATAAAAAAGAAAATCCAAAACCAAGCGGAGCCGATAAACAACGCATCGATAATATTTTAGATGCGGTTAATAATGCTGAAAAGAAAGTTCAGGACAAAGTAAATGCAAAGAAAGTAAAAGGGCGTCCCGTTTCTAATGAAAAAGATTGGTAAAAAATGAAAAAGATATTTTTAGTTTTATTCGTATCCATTTTTTATACCACTGTTTCCGCTCAAGTTAAATTTGAAGCGCAAACAGAAAGAAGTTCGTATGGACTAAATGAACGTATTCAATTGGTTTTTACCATAAACAATGAAGGAGATAATTTTGAACCGCCAAAATTTCCTAGTTTTAAAGCAGAAGGCCCTTTCATTAATAGAGGAAATCAAACTGCGATTACGATTGTAAATGGAAAAGTAACACAAAAAAGAGAAATTTCTACTCAAGTTATTTACTATTTAACACCTACTAAAAAAGGGACATTCACCATTGGTGCTGCTTCAATTGAATATGATGGAACGGTATATAAATCGGCACCAATAAAAATCACGATTACTGATCCTATTCAAATGCCAACGTATCCAGGACAGCAACCTACTAATGTCAATTATGGAGAAGGAATTCATCTAGTAGCCGAATTATCCACAAAAAATCCGTTTGTAAATGAACCAGTTACAGTAGTTTACAAATTATATTTCGAACCTCGTTCGACTGTTGGGAATTTCAGAAATTTCAAAGCGCCAAAATATGATGATTTCTGGAGTCAGTATATCGACATGAAACAATTGCGCGCTGAACGTGGAAAATACAATGGAAAAGATTATAGCATGGTGGTGCTTCGAAAAGTAATTTTATATCCATTAGAAGCAGGCGCTAAAACTATAGAACCATTTAAAATTGATTTAGATGCTGAGGTACCAACAGGCCGTCGCGATTGGTTTGGTGAATATGAAATGCGAGTAATTGAAAAATCTCTTTCTACAGGAACGCAAACTATAAATGTAAAATCACTTCCTGAAAAAGGAAAACCAGAAAGCTATTCAGGCGCTGTTGGAAATTTTGATTTTAATGTAATTCCATCCAAAACAAAGTTAAAAGCAGGCGAATCTTTAGATTTAGAGGTAAGTGTTTCGGGTAAAGGAAATTTAAAATTATTTACGTTACCAAAACCTGTTGCCCCTAGTGCTTTGGAAATGTACGAACCTTCTCATACCGAAAATGTACAAACACCATTAACGGGAATGACGGGTAAAATTTCGGATAAATACACCATAATTCCTCAATTTAAAGGAAAATATACCATCAAACCATTAACGTTTTCATATTATGATTTGGCAAGTAAATCCTATAAAACGATTACTTCAAAAGAAATAACAATAGAAGTTGAAGAAGGAGATGGAACAGTAGTAGCCAATGTGCCAAGTTCGAACAAACAAGTCATCGAGAAAAAAGAAGTATTCCAATACAATAAGCTGAAAACCGAGTTTGTTTCAAAATCAAGAGAAGATTTCTTAGGTTCAGGATTGTTTTATAGTTTGTTATTTGCACCATTATTATTGATTCCAATTGTGATGATTGCTAGAAAACAAAAAGAAGCTAAAGATGCCGACGTGGTTGGAAACCGAGTTAGAAATAATAACCGATTAGTAAAGAAATATTTGTCGGAAGCGAAAAAACAAATGGGCGACAAAGTACCGTTTTATATGGCTATGGAAAAAGCATTGCATAATTTCTTAAAGGCAAAGCTACATATTGAAACGGTTGAAATGAGTAAAGAAAATATTGTAGAGTTATTGCAACAAAGAAATGCTTCAGAAGAAAGTATTAATCGATTTATAGAATTAATGAACGATTGCGAGTTTGCTCGTTATGCTCCAGCAACCGATATTGCCATGACCAATGATTTTGAACGAGCTGTGGAACGAATTTCAGAACTTGAAAAACAAATCTAACCACAAAGGACACAAAGAAGGCACAACGAACACCAAAAAATGAATTATGACGGAACAAGAAATTTCTAAAATAGTATTTGATTGTGCTTTACGAGTTCATAAAGCATTAGGTCCGGGTTTACTTGAAAGTGCATATGAAGAATGTTTATATTACGAGTTAAAAAAATCGAATCTTAAAGTTGAAAAACAAAAACCATTACCTCTAGTTTATAAAGAAGTAAAGTTAGATGTTGGTTATAGAATAGATATTATTATTGAAGATAAATTTATTGTTGAAATCAAAGCAGTTGAAACATTAAACGAAGTTCATTTAGCACAGTTATTAACCTATTTAAAATTGACCGATTGTAAATTGGGGTTGTTAATTAATTTTAATGTCAAACTTTTAAAAAACGGAGTACAAAGAGTCATCAACGGAATATTATAGCTAAAGCTTAGTGACCACTTAAGTGGTTAATTTTTGAAATAAAAGCATAGTGCTCATAGTGCCTTCCTTGTGCCCTTTGTGGTTAAAAAAGATTAAAAATGAAAAAATACATTCTCCTTTTCATATTCACATTTCAATTCGCCAATGCAAGTGAATCCATTGATGTTACCTTCAAAAAAGCAAACGATTTATACAACAAAGGCGATTATGAACAAGCTTTACAATCTTTTGAAAGTATTGTAAACCAAGGCAACGAATCGGCCGATTTATATTTTAATTTGGCCAATTGCTATTACAAACTAGGAAAAGTAGCGCCATCGATTTACAATTACGAAAAAGCATTGCTTTTAAACCCAGATGACGAAGCCATTCACATCAACTTATCTTTTGCGCAAAAAATGGCAATAGACGACATTAAAGTGCTTCCAGAAGTCGGTTTTAAGAAAATGGTAAAAGAGTTCACAAGCATATTTCATTATGATACTTGGGCTTGGAATGCTGTTTTTATGGCTTTATTGACTTTGCTTACTTTTCTTGGATATTATTTTGGAAATACCGTGTTTTTAAAACGCACTTTTTTCAGTTTGTTTCTATTGTTTTTAGTCGGAATTGGCGTAACCGTTTTTTCGGCTTTTTTACAGAAGAAATATGATGCGAATTACAATCCAGCCATCGTTTTTGCAGAAGCAACAACTTTGAAAGCCGAACCAAAAAACAGTTCTGAAGATGTGGTAACGCTTCACGAAGGAACAAAAGTCTTCGTCTTAGAAGAATTAGGCAACTGGAAACAAGTTGAACTAACCGACAAAACCAAAGCGTGGATTGACAAAGAAGCGATTAGGGAAGTGAAGGAATAGTGTTCAGTGTTCAGTTGAAAGTGTTCAGAAAATAGGATGAAAGAACCAATCGTTTTTGAAGCAAAAGGCTATCCAATTATTAAAGTATATACTGATTACTTTGAGATAAAAGCTATTGATTATTGGGAATTTAGAACTTTTAATTTTTCAGAAGTAAAATCAATTGAAATAATTGATTCAAGAAAAAAATGGTATTTTCAATTGTACCAAATTTTATTTTTCAACGCTCGAATTTTTGCTAAAGAAGAACCTATTTTATTTAAAATTACCTTACAAAACGAAGGTAATTGGGAATATTTAAGTTCTAATAAATATAATGAAGATTTTAATAAAATAATAAGACTAATAAATAGTAAAATTTAATTTTTACTTTCCTCCTCTGATGACTGCAATTGTTCACCATCACCATTATCCTTTTTACTTTTACCTTTTGCCTTTTCACTTATTTCAGTATACCACCCTTCAATCGTAGGATAAATCGCTTTTGAAATATTCTGAATTGGATTATAAAAAATGGAACTCTCTTGTGTCTCTTTTGAAAGCAGCATGTTGTCAATATTGATTTTCTCCAAAATAAAAAGCACAACACTCAACGCTAAAATGGTTTTCAACAAGCTAAAAATCACACCGGCTAATTTGTTAATCCAACCTAAAAATGCAAAATCTGCTAATTTGGTTAGAATTTTTGCGCTTAAATGAATGCCAATTACTACCAATAAAAAAGTAATGATAAAAGCTGTGATTTCTAAATATTTTGGATTCCAAGTTGGGAATGTTTCTGAAAAAAACGCACCCACAAAACCTGAAAACTTAATGGCAACATAAACTCCTAATATCAAAGCCACAAAAGAAGCTACTTCAACAAAAAGTCCGTTTTTCAACCCTTTATAAACCGCAAAACCTAATAAAACCGCAAAAACAATATCAATAAAACTCATTTGAAAGAAAATAGAATAAAGAACAAAGATAAAAGAATTGTTGAAAGTGGTTTTCTGTTGTTATCTTTGCAAGAAATTTGGTAATTGGTTATCGGTAATTGGTCATTGGAACCCATCACCCATCACCCATCACCTTAAACCCAAAAACATGTCAAGAGACGAACAATTAAAACAGCGTTGGGAAAGCGTTGTCACTATATTATCAAATAAATTCGCAGATGGTGAAACCCTTGATTTAGAGGGAATCATCTATTTAATTGGCGTACAAGAATTAGGAAAAATTCATGCTACTTTCAAAAAAGACGAAAAAGTAAACCTAATGCATATTGCCATTTGTCGTTTGTTAGAACCTTACGGTTACTACGAATTTGAATATTTCGACAACGATGGTTGGCCGCATTATAAAGTAAAAGAAGAATTACCACCACTAAAAGCAGGCGAACAAGCCGTACTAATGAAAGAAGCGATAGTGAGTTACTTTTTAGAGAAAGAATTGATAGATTAGTTTTCAGTCGCAGTCGCAGTTGGCAAATTTGTAAATTCTGAAAACTGTGACTGAGACTGTTTACTTTCATTAAAAATCCATAAATTTGCACCTTTATACAACGAGTGATGATAGAAACGATTAAAGCCCATATTGAAGAAGTAAAAGCTTTTCAAACCGATAATAAAGAACAATTAGAAGCTTTCCGAATCAAGTATTTAGGAAGTAAAGGCTTGTTGAAAGACTTTTTTGCCGAATTCAAAAATGTTCCAAACGAACAAAAGAAAGAATTTGGTCAAGTAATCAACGAATTGAAAACTTCGGCAGAAGAAAAGGTAAAAGCCATTCAAGATGCTTTAGAAAATAAAGAAGAAGCAAAAGGAATTTACGGCGACACAACGCGTCCGGGAGAAGCAATGAACATTGGTTCGCGCCACCCAATCTCTATTGTAAAAAATCAAATGATTGATATTTTTTCAACCATTGGTTTCAACGTGTCTGAAGGTCCAGAAATCGAAGACGATTGGCACAACTTTACAGCATTAAATTTACCAGAATATCACCCAGCAAGAGATATGCAGGATACGTTTTTTATTCAAACGAATCCAGATGTTTTATTGCGTACCCATACGTCATCAGTACAAGTGCGTTACATGGAAAACAACAAACCGCCAATTCGTACAATTTCTCCAGGAAGAGTGTTCCGTAACGAGGCTGTTTCTTCGCGTTCGCACTGTATTTTTCATCAAGTGGAAGGATTGTATATTGATAAAGACGTTTCCTTTGCCGATTTAAAACAGACGTTGTTGTATTTCACGAAAGAAATGTTCGGAAAATCAAAAATTCGTTTACGTCCTTCGTATTTCCCATTTACAGAACCAAGTGCTGAAATCGATATTTATTGGGGATTAAAAACAGAAACCGATTACAGAATCACCAAAGGAACCGGTTGGTTAGAAATTGGTGGTTGTGGAATGGTAGATCCAAACGTATTGAAAAACTGCGGCATCAATCCTGATGAACATACTGGTTTCGCTTTCGGAATGGGAGTAGAGCGTATTGCCATGTTGTTATACCAAATTGGCGATATCCGTATGTTTTACGAAAACGATGTGCGTTTCTTAGAGCAATTTAAATCATCAATTTAGTCATTGCAAGGAACGAAGCAATCTCACTTACTATTATGAAAAAAGACATTATCATCCCAAAAGTTGAAGGCGTTCACATTGTAGCTTTTCAAGAATGGAACGACGATTTTATGGAGAATTCTTGGTACGCTTACTTAGTAAACGATACCGATAATTTATTGGAAATGGCTATGGTAGTTTCTCGTGCATATGGTTTAATCAATGGAGAAGAACGCAAAACAGGAACATTCCGTCATGCGTTTGCTAAAGTTGAACCAAGAACCGCCGTTAAAGTTGAATTGTTAGAAAATAATGTTTTACAATTGAACAACGAATTCCTATTGTCGTATTTCGCAAACGGACAATTATACGATAAAACCTTCGTGTTCCGAGTAAACACCATCAACGAAAAAGCTACTGCCGATTTGCCAATCATAAACAAAAGAGGCGTTTTCGCGAATTAGATTTTAAAAAGATTACCGCAGATTCGCAGATTAAATACTAAATCTGCGAATCTGCGGTTTTAATTTTTATCTTTTCGATAATCCATAAAATCTGAGTTATCAGACGTAAAAAAAGAAAATATTTTTACCTTTAAGAAATTTTTTCAACACCACAACATGAAACCATTTCTTATCGCTTTAGCCTTTTTAACTACTACTATTTCCCAAGCGCAAGATTATGCCAAACATGTAAATCCATTTATCGGAACAGGAGGTCATGGACACACGTTTCCTGGAGCTACTTTGCCATACGGAATGGTGCAATTGTCTCCTGATACTAGAATTGACGGCAGTTGGGATGGTTGTGGTGGTTATCATTATTCCGATAATGTGATTTACGGATTTTCGCATACGCATTTGAACGGAACCGGTGTTTCGGATTATGGCGATATAATGTTGATGCCTACAATGGGGGAACCTTCATTTGATAACAAAGTGTATTCTTCTACTTTTTCACATGCGAATGAAAAAGCTTCCGCTGGATTTTACTCCGTAAAATTAGACAAACACAATATCGATGTGCGTTTAACTACTTCAACTCGGGTAGGTTTTCATGAATATACGTTTAATAAAGCAGGACTAGCCAATATTATTTTAGATTTGAATCATCGAGACAAATTATTAGAAGGAAGAATTCGAGTAATCGATGATAAAACTATAGAAGTATTACGAAGAAGTGAAGCTTGGGCAAGAGATCAATATGTTTATGCAAGAATCGAGTTTAATGTTCCTTTAGAAATGACTTTAATACCTAAAAAAGGGGTAGATTTTCTTAATGAATTAGAAAATAGCGGGGTGTTCTTTTTCAAAAAAGTCAAAAAAGGAGAAAAAATTCTCGTAAAAGTATCACTTTCACCAACAAGTTATGAAGGAGCTAAATTAAATAGTTCTGAAATTAAACATTGGGATTTCGATAAAGTTCATAAAGATGCTATTGCGGCTTGGAACAAAGAATTATCAAAAATTGAAGTCACATCTGATGATAAAGATAAATTAGCGATTTTCTACACGGCTTTATATCACACCATGATGCAACCAAATATTGCACAAGATTTAGACGGAAAATATCGCGGTAGAGACAACAAAATTCATGTTGCAGAAGGATTTGATTACTACACGGTTTTTTCGCTTTGGGACACGTTTAGAGGCGCGCATCCGTTGTATACTTTGATTGATAAAAAACGTACAGCTGATTACATCAACACCTTTATCAAACAATATGAACAAGGAGGAAGATTACCGGTTTGGGAATTAGCTTCCAATGAAACGGATTGTATGATTGGCTATCATTCGGTTTCTGTAATTGCTGATGCGATGGTAAAAGGAATAAAAGGTTTTGATTACGAAAAAGCCTTTGAAGCGAGTAAAGCTTCTGCTATGCGTGATGTTTTAGGCTTGGATGCCTACAAGAAAAACGGTTTCATTTCGATTGACGACGAACACGAAAGCGTTTCTAAAACTTTAGAATATGCTTATGACGATTGGTGTATTGCTCAAATGGCAGCAATTTTAGAAAATCATGAAGATTACCAATATTTCATGAAACGCTCTCAAAACTGGAAAAACATTTTCGATTGGGAAACCGGTTTTATGCGTCCAAAGAAAAATGGCGGTTGGGACAAACCTTTCGACCCAAGAGAAGTCAATAATAATTTTACCGAAGGTAATTCGTGGCAATATTCTTTTTTCGTACCACAAGATATTGAGGGAATGATTCAAGCTTATGGCGGACCCGAAAAATTTGAAGCCAAATTAGACGAAATGTTCAACAGCGAAAGCAAAACTACCGGTAGAGAACAAGTAGATGTTACCGGTTTAATCGGACAATATGCACACGGGAACGAACCAAGTCATCACATGGCGTATTTGTACAATTATGTAGGAAAACCAGAAAAAACGAATGAAAAAGTCAAGTATATTTTAGATAATTTTTACACCAATACACCCGATGGTTTAATTGGAAACGAAGACTGCGGACAAATGAGCGCTTGGTATGTATTGAGTTCGATGGGAATGTATCAAGTAACACCTGGAGGAAATGCTTGGGATAAAACAAAACCTTATTTTGAAAAAATTAAATTAAACTTTGAGGATAATACATCTATTGTAATTTTAAAAGATTCAAAAGTCAATACAATTGAATATTTCGATTCGGAGGCTATAGAAATATTAGCATTTGCAGCTGATCCTACTATTGTTGAGGTTCCAGTAATTCAAGCTGAAAGCAAAGCTTTTAAAGATAAATTGAAAATTGAAATGAAATCTCAAAATAATGATAAAATATACTATTCATTCACAAATACAGAAGATTTTGTAGAATATACTTCGCCTTTTGAAATTTCTAAATCAATAAAAATTTACGCTTATTCAATCAATAAATATAGAGAATTAAGTAACACCATTTCTGCAACGTTTTTCAAAAAACCAAACAATTACAGCATCAATATTAAATCGGTTTACAATCCGCAATATCATGCCGGTGGTCCAGAAGGGTTGTTAGATGGTATTTTAGGAACCGAAAACTGGAGAAAAGGCGATTGGCAAGGCTATCAAAGTCAGGATTTTGAAGCGGTGGTGGATTTAAAAGAAGTGAAAGAGTTAAATTCGTTTAAGGCAAATTTTCTACAAGATAGTCGTTCTTGGATTTTGATGCCTACTTATTTGGAGTTTTTTATTTCAACAGATAATGTCAATTTTACTTCTGTTGGAAGTCTTGATATTGCTAAAAATAGTGGAATTGATCCTAAAGATGAAAATTCATTTACTAGAGAATTTGGAGTTCTTTTAGACAAGAAGAAAACAGCACGTTACGTAAAAGTAATCGCAAAAAACTTTGGTAAATTACCAGATTGGCATCAAGGTGCTGGTGGTGATGCCTTTATTTTTATAGACGAAATAACAATTGATTAACAACTTGGCGCTCTTTTTAGTTTTATTTTTACAATAATAAAAAAATGAAAAATGAAAAGAGCGCTTTTTTGTATTGTATTTTTAGTTTTATCAGGCACCATTTCGGCACAAGTTGTTTTTGAATCTTCTTTACAAGAGGCATTTATAAAGGCTAAAGAGCAAAACAAGATTGTTTTTATCGAATATTACAATTCCGATTGTCCGGTTTGTAAACGATTAGGCGATTTACTTAAAAACGATTCTTTAGTAGCGGCTTATTACAACAAAAATTTCATCAGTTATGCCATGGATACCAATGGTGCTTTAGCTGAAGATGAGGAAACCTTTTTAAACCAAGCGAATTTACATTTTACTAGTGTTCCGGTGCTTTTGTATTTTGATGCTAAGAAAAATTTTTTGCATCATAGTGGTGTTAATGTTGATACCGATCATATTATCAATGAAGGTAAAAAAGCAAAACATCCCGATTATAGAACTTCAAGTTTAAAAGCTAAATACGATAAAGGTGATAGAACTGTTCGAACACTTTATGCTTACTGTGATTTTTTATTGATTCATAAAGACGAAACAATGTTAAAAAAGGTATCTCAAGAACTTTTTGAATCGTTTAAAAAAGAAGAATTACCTACTAAAAAAAGCTATATTGTTTTAAAACAAGTTATTATATCAACAGATAACGGTTTTTTTCAATATTGGATAAACAATTTGGATAATCTAAAAGATTTTGAAACAGGCTATAAAGCCGGAACCGAAAAATCGTATTTAGAAAAAATCGTACTGAAAGAATTGAACGATCCAACCATAAAAAAATGGGATACCGCTAAAAAAGAAAAATACAAAGAATATATCCTAAAGTTAAAAATTACAGATAATCCGGAAGTCTATTTCGAATAAGAGTTAATCCTTGTCAGGAAATACCAAAGAAGCGATTACAGACAATAAAAGCGTGCATCCTACTACCATTAAAGAAAACGAAGTTTCAATGTGGTAAAATGGCGCTATTATCATTTTGATTCCAATAAAAGCCAAGATAAAACCTAAGCCGTATTTCAACTTGCTAAACATATACATAAAGTTGGCCAACAAGAAGTACAACGAACGCAATCCTAAAATCGCGAAAATATTAGAAGTGTATAAAATAAACGGATCGTTGGGAGCAATAGCAAAAATGGCTGGAATACTATCAACCGCAAAAAGCAAATCTGTAAATTCTACAATAGCAACAACAACAAATAAAGGGGTAGCTAACTTAACTCCGTTTTCAATAGTGAAAAATTTATCGCCATCAAATTGATGGGTTACATTGAAAAATTTGTAAACAAACTTGGCTCCCGGGCTTTTGGTAAAATCTTTGCTTCCTTCGTCTTCTTCTTGACTAAAAGCCGATTTAATTCCGGCAACAATTAATATCAATCCAAAAACGGTTAGTAAATAATTGATTTTAACGGTTTGTCCAAAAAGTTCCATTTCGGGCAAATAGGTGTAATTCAAAATCCAAACACCAGCAAAAATAAAAATGGCTCTAAAGACCAAAGCACCAATTACTCCCCAAAACAAGACTTTGTGTTGGGCTTCTTTTGCCACATTAAAATAACCAAAAACTAAGATAAAAACGAATAAATTATCTACCGAAAGCGCTTTTTCAATCCAATAAGCACCTTGAAATTGCATGAATTTTTCGGCCCCCATGAAATGATAAATAATACCACTAAATCCCATGGCAAGGGAAATCCAAATCACTGACCAAATGGCGGCTTCTCTGTTAGAAACCACATGACCTTTTTTGTTTAAAACACCTAAGTCTAACACCAACATTGCTATAATAGTGATAGTAAAAGCGGTGATGATTCCAGGATGATCAACCAACTGATCTATTGAACCTGTTTTTAATGAAAACAGCATGTATTAATTTAATTTATCCGTTAAGGCTTTGAAAACAGTTTTAGCGTCTTTGTTTTCGTATAAAATTTTGTAAACAGCATCAATAATTGGAGTATCTGCTCCGTATTCTTGATTTAATTTATACGCACTTTTTACAGCATAATATCCTTCGGCAACCATACTCATTTCCATTTGAGCTGATTTTACGGTGTAGCCTTTTCCAATCATGTTTCCAAACATTCTATTTCGAGAAAATACCGAATATCCAGTTACCAATAAATCGCCCAAATATGCCGAATTATTGATGTTTCGCTTCATGCGATGTACTTTTCGGATGAATTTCTTCATTTCGCGAATTCCGTTACTCATCAATACTGCTTGGAAGTTATCACCATAGCCTAATCCATGAGCAATTCCGGCTGCAATAGCATAAATATTTTTTAAAACGGCCGCATATTCAGTTCCAATAATATCATCTGTAGTTTTGGCGTTGATGTAGTGCGAACTTAAATTTTTAGCCACAAATTTGGCTTTTTTCTTATCACTGCAAGCAATTGTTAAGTACGATAAACGTTCCATTGCCACTTCTTCCGCGTGACATGGACCCGTAATAACACCAATATTTTCAAAAGGAATATTATATTTGGTATGAAAATGTTCACCTACAATCAAACTCGATTCTGGAACAATTCCTTTAATTGCAGAAAAAATAACTTTTTCTTCTAAACTCTCAGTTAAACTTTCTAGTTCTTTACTCAAAAAAGCAGATGGAACTACAAAAATTACATAATCAGCATAAGCTACTGCTTCGTTGATATCGTTTGTAAGTTTTAATTTATTGGTGTCAAACGCAACCGAACTCAAATAGTTTGGATTGTGTTTTTGGTGTTTTAAATGTTCTATAGCATAAGTACTTCGCATGTACCAAGCAATTTCGTCTTGGTTTTCACAAAGCATTTTCGCAATTGCAGTAGCCCAACTTCCTCCTCCAATGACGGCAAATTTTGGCTTTTTTTCCATTTTACGATTTAATTTAGAACATCAAAAATAGGCATTTAAAAAGGATTTACAAAAAACGTTTGCGAAACTCTTTTTAATACAAAGGCACGAAGAAAAACTCCGCGCCTTTATTATGATGAATAGGTGCTTTTAATAACTCATTTCTACAATAGCTCTCACTTTTTCTAAGGTGATGTTTTGCTTTTCACCCATCGCTTTCCAACCTCTTTCTTCGAAACGATTTACGATAAAATCGGCCGTTTTTTCAATGTTTTCAGCGTTTTCAGAAATTTTGGTTTTCATGCCCATTTTGTGGAAGAACTCAACTGTTTTTTCAATTGCTTTTTCTGCAATTTCTTCGGTTGAATTACCTTGAATATTCCAAACGCGTTGCCCGTATTGTGCTAATTTGTCTTTTTTCGTGTCGAACATTACGCGGTATAAATTTGGACCAATGATTGCCAATGTTCTCGCATGGTCAATTTCGTATAAAGCGGTTAATTCATGACCAATCATGTGCGTTGCCCAATCGGAAGGAACTCCTTTTTGAATTAAACCATTCAACGCCATAGTGGCACTCCAAACAAAGTTGGAAGCCAATTTATAATCGCTCGGATTTTCTACTACATCTGGACCAATTTCAATTAGCGTTTGTAAAATACTTTCAGCAATTCGGTCTTGCAACAAAGCATCATGCGTATAGGTTAAATATTGCTCCATTACGTGTGTGAACGCATCTACAACACCATTTTGCAATTGTCTTTTTGGTAACGAAGTAATGACTGTTGGATCTACAATTGAGAATACTGGAAATAAAGCGCTTCCGCCCAAAGTAAGTTTCTCTTGTGTGGCTTCAATAGTAACTACAGCTCCTGAATTCATTTCTGAACCTGTTGCTGGTAAGGTTAAAACCGTTCCAAAAGGAATAACTTTGGTAACATCTTTGAATAAAATTCGCTTTTTTAGAATATCGGCTTCATCGCCTTCAAAATTCACAGCTGCCGAAATAAATTTCACGCCGTCAATTACGCTTCCACCACCAACAGCTAGGATAAACCCGATTTTTTCAGCACGGATAATTTCAACGGCTTTCATTAAAGTTTCAAAACGAGGATTCGGTTCAATGCCACCAAATTCTATGATATTATGATTGGGTAGAGCGGCTTTTACTTGGTCGTAAACACCATTTTTAAAGATACTTCCGCCTCCATAAGCCAAAAGAATTTTAGCGTTATTGGGAACTAAATCAGTTAGTTTTGCAATTTGTCCTTTTCCAAAGACATAGTTTACAGGATTGTATAATTCGAAGTTTAGCATAATTATTGTCATGCTGAATTTAGTTCAGCATCTATGCAAAGTTAAGCAATGAGATTGGGAACGAATGGTAAAGGAATGTTAAGGCTTTAATAATTTAGCAATTTCAGTGTGGTTGTTTGCAATGTAAGTTATCAAATATTGATGATCCTCATTTTCAAAAAAGACATACCAAGTTGTTCTTGAATTGCTATTATAGAAGATGTATTTTGAACCTAATGAATAAAGAGGTAAAGGCGTATTTTTGTATGGAAAATTCGAAATGTTTTCTTCAATAAAATCAATGATTTTATCTTTATAATCAATGGCATTTTCTAGATATGAAAAGTAATTTTCCTTGTAAAGGATATAAATTAATTCGTTTAAAAAATGTTCTACTTCGGGTTTGAATAAAACTTTTACTTCTTCCATTCTAAACTTTTAAGAAAAGAAGTTGTTCGTTTTTTTAATTCTTCAGCAGTGATGGCAGTTTCTAATTCCTTCTTGAAATTAAAAGTTTTATGTTGTTTTCTAAAATTATCCAATTGATTAATTGTGGTTTCATCTTCTACAGAAGATAACCATTTTAACAATTCCGATTTTTTAGATACAACACTCATGTTTTCAATTGTTTATTCAAAAATACAAAATTTTTCAAGAAATAGATTTGTTAGTTTCAAATTTCTTATTGAAATAATTCAAGTTTTTTAAGATTTCATCTTTATCACTTTGAAAACTGAATAAGCTGTACGTTTTTTTTCCTTTAGCTTTTGAAAAAACAATCAATTCATAGTAGGTAATATGTCTCGAAGGCTTTACTAAAGCGCCAAAATCATAAATATCATCCCAATCATATTTGATATTCTCTATTTCAAAACCTATTTTATCAATTTTAATTTGCTTACTTTTTCTTTTTAAAGTAAAAAAGTAACCAAGAGTCATTACAATTACAATAATAATTATGGCAGAATAGGTGATAATTGATTCTTTAAATCGAAAAGAAACGCCAATTGCTGCAGTTCCTGCTAAAACAAAATTTCCAATACTCGATTTTTTACTTTCAAAAATAATTTCTTCTTTTTCAGTTGTTGAAACACCAAATTCAGTTGAACGCAAAAAGTAATCTTTATTGAAAAGTTTATCTTTTATTGAGTTACCTTTTTTGGGTAAATTTTCGATTTGTTTTTCAAAATCAGTATTCATATTCTATTTAAGTTTACTTCTTATAAAACAAATTATGCTCCACATATTCCCAAACTTTATTCGGCAACATTGGCACTACATTTTTACCGTTTTTAATGCTTTCGCGAATGAAGGTTGAAGATAATTCAATTACAGGCGCACCCACTCGGTGAATTTTTGGATGATTTATAAATTGCTCATCAATTTCGCCTGAATTTAATCGCGGATAGACATAAATATGGTGGTTTTGCAGAATGACTTCGTAGTTTTTCCATTTGTGGAGCGAGTTCAAATTGTCTTCTCCCATTATTAAAGAAAACTCATGTTTTGGAAACTTTTCTTGTAAATGCGCTAAGGTATTTACGGTATAATTTGGTTGCGGTAATTTGAATTCGATATCCGAAGGTTGGATTTTCGGGAAATCTTCTGTTGCCAAATGTACCATGTGTAAACGATGGTAATCATCTAACAAAGTACTTTTCTTTTTATGTGGATTATGCGGTGTAACCACCATCCAAATTTGGTCCAAATCAGAATGCTCTGCCATGTGATTGGCAATAATTAAATGCCCAATGTGAATGGGATTAAACGTTCCGAAATAAAGACCTATTTTCATTTTGTTACACAGAGTTTCACGAAGTTTTACACAGAGTTTCACGAAGTTTTACACAGAGTTTCACGAAGTTTTACACAGAGTTTCACGAAGTTTTTGTGCTACTTTGTGCTATACTTTTTATTTACTAATAAAATCCTTTACCAATTTGTACGCTTCTTCTTTTGCCACATCTAAATCGTAATTTTTGATGATGGTATCAAATTGAGGTGCAGTTGCTAATTCAACGTGTGCTTTTGCAATTCGCATGTTGATTTTGTCGTCACTTTCCGTTGAACGTTGTTTTAATCTGCGTTTAAGTTCGTCAACGCTTGGTGGTTTTACAAAAACAGCTAACGTTTCTTCAGGAAATTTTCGTTTAATGCGCAAACCTCCAGCTACATCAATATCAAAAATTACATGTTTCCCTTGTGCCCAAATGCGTTCCACTTCCGTTTTTAAAGTTCCGTAGAAATTATCGGTATACACTTCTTCCCATTCCACGAAATCTTCTGATTTAATGTGTTTTTTGAATTCATCCCAAGAAATGAAATAGTAATCTTTTCCATCAACTTCTTCTCCTCGAGGGGCACGCGTTGTACACGAAATCGAAAATTCTAAATTCAAATCGGGTTGGGCTAATAAATGTCGTACTATAGTGGTTTTTCCTGAGCCTGATGGCGCAGAGAATACTAATAATTTTCCTTTTTGCATTGTGTTGTTATTTTTGCCACGGATTAAAGGATTATAACGGTTTTAATCCGTGAAAATTTGTGTAATCTGTGGTTTAAACTATAAAACGTTTAATACCTGTTCTTTGATTTTTTCCAGTTCATCTTTCATCATCACTACCAATTTTTGCATTTCGGAATGATTGGATTTAGATCCCATGGTATTGATTTCTCTTCCCATTTCTTGTGTAATGAAACCTAATTTTCTTCCGTTAGCTTCGGTTCCGTTTAAGGTTTCTAAGAAATAGTTTAAATGGTTGCCCAAGCGTACTTTTTCTTCGGTAATATCGTATTTTTCTAGATAAAAAATCAATTCTTGTTCAAAGCGATTTTCATCTACATTTACTTGTAATTCTTCTAAAGCTGTTCTTAAACGAGTTTTTACAGTTTCAATGCGTTCGGCATCGTAAGAAACCGCTTCATTCATTAAATTATTGATGTTGGCAATTCGTAATTGGAATTCTTTTTCTAACGAAGCACCTTCATCTTTTCTAAAATTAGCGATGTTTTCCAAGGCTTCATCAATCACGGTTTGGATTTGTTTCCATTCGTTTTCATCTATTTCATCGCGCTCGGTTTTTAATGCGTCGGGCATGCGAACTGCCATTTTCATTAATTCCGTTTCATCTGCAGTTGGAATCACGGCTTTCATTTGATTAATGTAGCCTTTAACAATTGGCACATTGATTTTTGAAGTCGTTTCTTCACCAGTAACTTCCACATAAAGCGAAAAATCAACTTTTCCACGCTCTAAACGTTGCGAAATTTGATTGCGTAGACCCAATTCCATTTCACGGAAAACGGATGGCATACGTGTATTTAAGTCTAAACCTTTACTGTTTAGCGATTTGATTTCTACGGTAATTTTTTTGGTTGGTAATTGCAAAGAAGCTTTCCCAAAACCCGTCATGGAGTGTATCATACGTTATAAAAATGTCTTCAAAGATATGAAAAAGTTTTCAGTCACAGTCCCAGTTTTCAGTCCTAAACTGTGACTGTAAACGAATACTGCCTACTTTTTCTGCGTTACTAAATAAACACCAACAAATATCAACACAGCTGATATCAATTTTACTAAACTCAAGTCGTCTTTTCCTAAACTTACGGCGAAAATAGTGGCAAAAAGTGGTTGTAAATAGATAAAAACTGCTACGGTTGTGGGTTTTAGTTCGCGCATGGAAACTAAATTCAGTAAATACGTTAAGAAGGTTGAAAACACCACTACAAAACCAATTTTCCAAATAATATCTATTGGTAAATTAGCAAAATCCACTGCTTGAAATTCGTTCCAACCAAAAGGCAACACCATCAAGAATCCAAACGTATAAATCCATTTTACAAAGGTGAAGGCGTTGTATTTATCCATTAATTTCTTAACGATAATTAAGTAAAATCCGTAGGAAACGGCATTAACGAAAACCAATAAATTCCCTAAACTTGCATTGGTCGCGTTTACCAATGATTTTCCGTACAAAATCAACGTTACCGTTCCAGCTAAGCCTAAAATGATTCCTAAAACTTTTCGGTTTTCCATGCGTTCTTTCATGATGAAAGCGGATAAAACGAGGACGATCATAGGTGTAGTGACCATTAAAACGGCTCCCATAATAGGCGATGTGTAACTCAATCCTTTGAAAAAAGTCAGCATGTTGAAAGCTACCCCGAAGAATGCCGCTGCAACAATACGAGGAAAATCAGCTTTTGCAATTTTTTCTTTTGGTCCAAAAAACGAAATCATCCAAAACAATAAAACCGACCCACCAACACGCATCACAATAAATCCGAATGCATCGACATATTTTGGCATAACATCTTTGGCAATAGTAAAAGTAACGCCGTAAATGATGGAAACTAGGGTAGCGGCAACTAGTGCCCAAGCTCTTTTACTCATTCGATAAAAATTCAATGACTTTTTGAACTGTTTTTGGACTATTACCCACAAAAATAGTTTCGTTATCCATAATTACTGGGCGCGCCAAGAAAGTGTAATGTTCTAAGATGTAACGTTTAAAATCGGCTTCCGTTAGCACTTCATTTTTTAAGCCCATTTCTTTGTAAAGCTTGGCTTTCTTGCTAAAAAGAACTTCATAACTTTTGGTCAAAGTATGCATTTCTTCTAATTGTTTTACGGTGATAGGTTCTTCTTTAATATCTTGAAAAAGAAATCCATCAGTATTTGGTAATGACTTGATGATTTTTTTACAAGTATCACAAGTTTTTAAGTAATATATTTTCTTCATCTTAGGTAAGATTAGCAATTTTAAGATTTGATTTGCAAAAATAAGGTCTTTTCAATTCTAAAAATCAGTAATTTTATAAAAAAATTATTCATGGAAACAACTTTTACAATTTGGCAAACAGGCCGAGGATTATTCAAGAATTTTTTAGATAATTATTCATTAGAACAATTAAATACAATTCCAGATGGTTTAACTACTAATTTAATTTGGAATGTGGGTCATATTATTGTTTCCCAACAAAAATTGGTTTATGCATTATCAGGATTACCAATGCATATTTCGGATTCTTTTTTTGAAAAATATCAAAACGGTTCCCGTCCAGATGGGAAAACTACACAAGCAGAAGTAGATGAAATTAAAAGTTTACTTTTTAACATGGTTGAAAAAACGAAATCTGATTTTGAAGCAGGTGTTTTCAAAGAGTTTCATCCGTACCAAACCAAAACAGGTTTTTATTTGGGAACTTTAAATGAAGCAATGGAGTTTAACAATTATCATGAAGGGATTCATTTAGGAATTATGATGTCGATCAAAAAATTTCTTTAATCTTATTACCTTTGTAAAAATTTTTAAAAATGAAATTCAATACAAAAACAATACATGGTGGTCAACATCATGAAAAAGTAACAGGAGCAGTTATGCCACCTGTTTTTCAAACTTCGACTTACGTACAATCAAGTCCTGGAAAACCAGTAGGCGATTACGAATACAGTAGAGCAGCCAACCCAACAAGAACCGCTTTAGAAGATGCTTTAGCAAGTATTGAGAATGGAGCAAAAGGTTTGGCTTTTTCTTCTGGATTAGCTGCAACTGATTGTTTGTTACGCATGTTCAAAGCAGGAGATGAAATCATCGCTATGGATGATTTATATGGTGGAACTTACAGATTGTTCACCAGATTATACAAAGATAGCGGCATCAAATTTCATTTTGTGGATATGAATGATTTGGAGAAATTCCAATCGTTAATCAATGAAAACACAAAATTGGTTTGGGTGGAAACACCAACAAATCCATTAATGAAATTGGCGGATATTGGAGCAATTGCACAAATTACTAAAAAGCACAATATTTTATTTGCTGTAGATAATACCTTTGCAACACCATACTTACAAAAACCTTTGGACTTAGGTGCCGATATTGTGATGCATTCGGCAACTAAATATTTGGGAGGACACTCCGATGTTATTGCTGGAGCTTTAATTATTAAAGACAAAGCTTTAGGAGATGAATTACATTTCAAACAATTTGCAACAGGAGCAACTTTAGGTCCGATGGATTCTTTCTTGGTTTTAAGAGGAATCAAAACGTTGCATTTACGTGTACAACGCCATTGTGAGAATGGTGAAAAAGTAGCAGCATATTTAAACAATCATCCTTTAGTAGAAAGAGTGTATTATCCTGGTTTAACTTCACATCCATTTCATGAAATTGCTAAAAAACAAATGAGTGGTTTTGGAGGAATGGTAACCTTTACATTTAAATCAGGAAAAAAAGAAGATGCTATCAAATTCTTAGAGAATTTAAAAGTGTTCACTTTGGCTGAATCTTTAGGAGGAGTAGAATCATTAGCGAATCATCCTGCATTAATGACACACGCTTCTATTCCAGAGGATAAAAGAAAAGAAGTGGGTATTTCAGATGATTTAGTTCGTTTGAGTGTAGGTGTTGAGGATATTGAAGATTTGCTTGCAGACTTAGAACAAGCATTAAAATAATTCTAGAAACATTGTCAATAAAAAAACCGGATTCATAGAATCCGGTTTTTATTTATTATTTGATTTTTATTAGTCTAAGTAATAAATGTAACCAACGTGGAACCATAAGTTCCAATCGTTTGCTTTGTTTTCAGTGTAAATTTTTGGATCAGGATTCAAACCATCCACCCAGTCAGAAAAATAATATTGCCATCTTAATTCAGCAAATAAATCTGAAAGTTCTGTTAATTTGTATCTAGTTCCAATACTTGAAACAACTGACCAAGTACTACCACCTTCAGAAGATGTAGCACCATAATATTTAATAGGTGTAGAAAGAGGAGTTTCTAATGGTCCTAATTCTGAATATGTTCCGTTTTGAAAAAATGAATAATGAGCACCAAGTCCAATGAAAGGAGCCCAAGCGCCATCAGTAGCAGTAAACTCACGAATACTTAAAGGGAAAAACTCCAATTGCATACCAATATCAGTAACTTTAGCCTCTCCTTTCATAGCTCTTAATTGAGCAGCAGTGAAAGAGTTTCTGTCAACCCATTTTCCAAAGTGTTGTAATTGTGTACTGTTGTATGATAATTCGGTACGAACTTTAAAGTGATCATTAAAATAAGTCTCAGGCGTATAACAGTTACATTCTGCACGGTAAGCAAAATTCATATAGTGTACTAAACCAATACCAAATCCAGTGTTTCCAGCATTAGTTTCAAAGTCATGTCTTACTCCAAAATCAGATTGAAAAGCAACTCCTCCTATAAAAGCACCAACCTCATGAGAGAAGCCAAATTGAGCCATCATGGAGAAATTTACTCCTAAAAGCATTATTAGTAGGGTTTTAATTTTTTTAGTCATTTGTAAAAAATTTCCATTATCGGACAAATATATAAAAACAAAACACACTTCAAAAAAAAAAGATTGTTTTTCTGAATATTAATTAGGAGAACCTATTATTTTTTTATCACAACAGTCATAATTTTTTACTAAAAATATAACAAGTAACTTTTATAATGTATATTTGTCGACTTAAATTTTTAGGAAAAACTATTATTTAAGTAAAAAACACATTAATTGTATAAGTTTATTTACAAGTTTTAAAGAATAATGGAACAAAAAATTAATGATTTTATGGCTCTTGTTGAAGCCAAAAATCCAAATGAGCCTGAATTTTTACAAGCAGTTAGAGAGTTTGCTGAAACAGTTATGCCTTTCATTGCTAATGAAAAAAAGTACGATGGAAAAAACGTGTTGTTACGAATGGCAGAGCCAGAACGATCAGTTATTTTCAGAGTGCCATGGGTTGATGATAAAGGAGAAATCCAAGTAAATAGAGGATTTCGTATCCAAATGAATTCTGCCATCGGTCCTTATAAAGGGGGAATTCGATTCCATCCAACAGTAAATCTGTCGGTATTAAAATTTTTAGCCTTCGAACAAGTATTCAAAAATAGTTTAACTACACTTCCTATGGGTGGTGGTAAAGGAGGTTCTGATTTTGACCCACAAGGAAAATCAGATTCTGAAATCATGCGTTTTTGTCAATCGTTTATGACGGAGTTATGTCGTCATATTGGTCCAGATTTAGACGTTCCTGCTGGAGATATTGGAGTAGGTGCTAGAGAAATCGGATATATGTTTGGTCAATACAAAAGAATCAGAAATGAATTTACTGGAGTATTAACTGGAAAAGGTTTAGCTTATGGAGGTTCATTAATTCGTCCTGAAGCTACTGGTTATGGTGTGGTATATTTTACACAACAAATGCTAAAAACTGTTGGAGAATCAATTGAAGGAAAAACTGTTGCTATTTCTGGTTTCGGAAACGTAGCTTGGGGTGTAGCATTAAAAGTAAATGAATTAGGTGGAAAATTAGTTACAATTTCAGGACCTGATGGTTACATTTATGATGCAGATGGAATTTCTGGTGAGAAAATTGATTTTATGCTAGAAATGAGAGCAAGTGGAGATAATAGAGCAGAAGCGTATGTAGAAAAATTCCCAACAGCTGTTTTCCATAAAGGTAAAAGTCCTTGGGAAGCAAAAGTAGATGTTGCTATTCCATGTGCTACTCAAAATGAATTAAACGAAGAAGATGCTAAAAAATTAATTGCTAATGGTGTAATTTGTGTTACCGAAGCGGCTAACATGCCTTGTACCTTAGAAGCTATTAAACAATTCTTAGATGCAAAAGTTTTATTTGCTCCAGGAAAAGCGGCAAATGCCGGTGGAGTAGCAGCATCTGGTTTAGAGATGACGCAAAACTCTATTCGTTTAAATTGGACAAGTGAAGAAGTTGATGCTCGATTAAAAGACATCATGGTTGGAATTCACGGCCAATGCAAAAAATATGGTACTGAAGAAGATGGTTATGTAAACTATGTAAAAGGAGCCAACATTGCTGGTTTCGTTAAAGTAGCTGATGCTATGTTAGCACAAGGTGTAGTATAATCATTCACTATAATAGTATAAAAAGCTCTTTTGGTTATCCAAAAGAGCTTTTTTCTTTACTAATTATATCAAAACGCAAATTAATTTCGTTTGTAGTATATTTGTATTAAATACTTGTAATGAAAAAGACAATTTCAATTTCACTTTTTTTTGTTTTCCAAATCTTTTTTGGACAACAGTCTACTCAGTTATGGAAAGGATATTTTTCTTATAATGAAATTGTAGATGTTGAATCTGCAACCGATAAAGTATTTGCAGCAACACAAAATGCTCTTTTTTCTAAAGCAGTAGCATCAAGTGATTTAGATATTTATAATTCCATAACGGGTTTAAAATCAGATGTTATTACTTCAATTCATCATTCCGATTTGTTTAATAAAACCTTTGTAGGAAATGCCAATGGGCTTCTATTAGTTCAAAATGCTGACGGATCAGTGACAACAAAAGTGGATATTATTGAAGAAGTTCCTGTTGCGCCGAATAAGAAAAAAATAAACGATTTTTATGAGCATGAGGGGCGATTGTACTTAGCAACTGATTACGGTATTTCGGTTATTGATTTAGCAACTTCAGAATTTATCATTACTTATTTTATAGGACCTTCAGGTGAAGAAACAGAAGTTTTACAAACTACCGTATTAAATAATGAATTGTACGCTGTTACTAGAAGTTTCGGTATTAGAAAAGGAAATTTAAATAATCCTAATTTATATGATTTTAGTCAGTGGCAAACTTTTGATGCCAATTACTGGAATGGAATAATAACTTTTAACAATCAATTGGTTGCTACCAATATTAACGGAAGAACTTATCGCTATAACAGCTCGGTTTTTCAAGAAATTTTAAACCAAAATCAATTGAGTGTAAAATTAAAAACGAATAACACCCAAATAATTGTTACCACTCAAAATCATGTGTATGTGTTGGATCAATCATTAAATACGGTTGCACACATTACTCAAATACCTGATTATGCAGTGCAATTTACAGCAGCATCAGTTGTAAATGGCACACTATATATAGGAACTTTAAAAAGTGGTTTGTTTTCTACTATGTTAAATAACCCAACAGAATTTATTCAAATGTCTCCTAATGGACCTCTTCAAAATTATACTTTCAGAGTAAAAAAAGGACCAAATAAGCTGTGGGTGGTTCATGGCGATTATACCCAACAATTTAATCCTTATCCTTTGGATGAATTAGGAATTAGTATATTTAATTCAGAACTTGGTTGGATTAACAAACCTTATGAAGATTTATTAGAAGCTAAATCACTATCTGATATTGCGATTCATCCTACACGACCTAATGAAGTTTATGTTACATCGTATTTTTCTGGAATGTTGAAATTTTCAGGTGACCAAGTCGAAATACTAAACAATACGAATACAGGTCCTAACGGTCTTGAATCTTTGGTTATTCCTGGAAATCCTTCTTATGTTGATATTAGAATTAATAGTCCTGCTTTTGATAAAGATGGTAATTTATGGGTAACCAATGGATTGGTAAACAAAGGAATAAAAGTTTTAAGAGCTAATGGCCAATGGCAATCTTATGATTTAACCGGAATAACAGCCAATTTAGATACCGGAAGATATGGTTCAATGGCTATTGATAAAAACAGTACTAAATGGATAGCAGCTTATAATGATGGGGTTCTCGCTTTTAACGAAAATTATAACAATAAATTTATTGTAATTACTCAAGATAATGCAGACCTTCCTACTGCAGTTGTTAATTGTGTGGCAGTTGATAATCGTAATCAATTATGGATTGGAACAGCTGCAGGATTACGAATTTTATCTAGTGTGGATAGATTCATTAGCGAAACAGAATTAAGTGTTTCTTCCATAATTATTCAAGAAGGAGATTTAGCGCAAGAATTGTTTTATCAACAACCTATCCTAGATATTGCAGTTGATGGTGCTAATAGAAAATGGATTTCAATAGCCGATGGCGGTGTTTTTCTTGTTTCTTCAAATGGGCAACAAACAATTTACAGATTTGATAAAAGCAATTCGCCTTTGCCAAGTAATAATATTGTGGATATAGAAATTGATGGTGTTTCTGGTGAAGTGTTTTTTGCAACAGATAAAGGATTGGTTTCTTTTTTAGGAACTTCAACAAAACCAAGTGATGGATTAGGAGAGGTATATGTGTATCCAAATCCGGTGCGACCTAATTTTACTGGAACTGTAAAAATTAGTGGATTAACCGATAAAGCCAATATTAAAATTACAGATATCGAAGGGAATTTAGTACACGAAACCACTTCATCTGGCGGAACTATTGAATGGGATACAACTGCTTTTGGAAAATATAAAGTAGCATCAGGTGTTTATATGATTTTTGTGGCATCTCAAGACGGATTAGATTCTACAGTTAAAAAGGTAATGATTGTCAGATAATGCTAGTTAAAACTAAAGCTATCGTAATTTCGGCCTTAAAATATCAAGAAAAAAGCTTGATTGTTAAATGCTTTACACAATCCGATGGTTTAAAAAGTTATTTTGTTCCAAGTGCTTATTCCAATAAAAAAGCGAATCAAAAAATCGCTTATTTTCAGCCGTTAACCATAATTGAAATCGAAGCCAATCACAAAAATAAAGGCACACTCGAACACTTCAAGGAAATCAAATTAGCACATAGTTTTCATTCGATAAATACGGATATTGTAAAAAGCACAATTGTCATTTTTCTATCCGAAATTCTGCATCACAGCATACACGAAGAAGAGAAAAACGAAAACCTTTTTTCCTTTTTGGAAACCGCTTTACTTTGGTTAGACACACATGAAGAAGCGGCCAATTTTCATTTGATTTTACTCATGGAAATGACCAAGTTTTTAGGTTTTTATCCTGATGTTTCCGAAATAGATTTCGATTTTTTCGACGTAAAAGAAGGTTTTTTTACTCCATTTCAATCGGTAAACACACTTTCGGCGCATGAAACGCAATTGTTCAAACGATTAATCGAATTAAAATTTGATTCTAGTCAGAAAACTTTTGCCGGAATAGAACGCCAAATCTTGCTAAAAATTCTTTTAGATTTCTATATGTTACATCTTGAAGGCTTCAAAAAACCAAAATCCTTAGAAGTTTTAAAAGAAGTTTTTTCATAAAATAATAAAAAATCATCTTTCTTACTAAATTTTCAATAAAAGTCTATTCTCTTTTGTCTATTTTCTGTTCTCTTTTATGAAAATTCATTACTTTCGCAAATTGATTTAAGAAAGCGACAAAATGAGTACAAAATTTACTGAATACAAAGGACTTGACTTGCCAACAGTAGCATCAGAAGTTCTTGATTTTTGGAAAAAAAACAACATCTTTGAACAATCGGTAACTTCTCGTGAAGGAGCAACTCCTTACGTGTTTTTTGAAGGACCACCATCTGCAAACGGATTACCTGGAATTCACCACGTAATGGCGCGTGCAATTAAAGATATTTTTTGTCGTTACAAAACTCAAAAAGGCTACCAAGTTAAGCGAAAAGCAGGTTGGGATACGCACGGATTACCCGTAGAATTAGGTACTGAAAAAGAATTAGGTATCACTAAAGAAGACATCGGAAAAACGATTTCGGTAACAGAATACAACGAAGCGTGTAAAAGAACCGTTATGCGTTACACCGATGTATGGAACGACCTAACTGAAAAAATGGGCTATTGGGTTGATATGGAAGATCCTTATGTGACGTACAAATCCAAATACATGGAAACAGTTTGGTGGTTGTTAAAACAAATTTATAATAAAGATTTACTATACAAAGGCTACACGATTCAGCCTTATTCTCCAAAAGCGGGAACAGGTTTGTCATCTCACGAGGTAAACCAACCAGGTTCTTATCGTGATGTTACCGATACAACGATTGTTGCGCAGTTTAAAGCAAAAGACGAAACGTTACCTAGCTTTTTACAAGGTTTTGGAACGGTTCATTTCTTGGCTTGGACTACCACTCCTTGGACGTTGCCATCAAATACAGCTTTAACCGTTGGTCCAAAAATCGATTATGTTTTAGTAAAAACTTTTAATCAATATACTTTTGAACCAATCAATGTTGTTTTAGCTAAACCTTTAGTTGGAAAACAATTCGGAGGAAAGTATTTTGTAGTTGAGTCAGAAGAAGATTTTGCTAATTATAAATCTGAAGATAAAAAGATTCCATACCAAATTTTAGCAGAAGCTAAAGGTGCTGATTTAGTTGGAATCAAATACGAGCAATTATTGCCATTTACATTACCATACCAAAACCCAGAAAATGCATTCCGTGTAATTTCTGGTGATTTCGTTACTACGGAAGATGGAACTGGTATCGTTCATACTGCGCCAACATTTGGTGCTGATGATGCTAAAGTAGCAAAAGAAGCAACGCCAGAAGTGCCGCCAATGTTGGTATTAGACGAAAATGGAAATCCAGTGCCTTTAGTAGATTTACAAGGTAAGTTTGTAGCTCAAATGGGTGATTTCGCTGGAAAATATGTAAAGAACGAATATTACAACGATGGTGAAGCTCCTGAAAAATCAGTTGATGTTGAAATCGCTATTCGTTTAAAAGAAGAAAATAAAGCCTTTAAGGTTGAAAAATATGTACACAGTTATCCACATTGTTGGAGAACTGACAAGCCAATTTTATACTATCCATTAGATTCTTGGTTCATCAAAGTAACTGAAATCAAAGATAGAATGTTCGACTTGAATGACACCATCAACTGGAAGCCAAAAGCAACAGGAGAAGGTCGTTTTGGAAATTGGTTGAAAAATGCGAATGATTGGAACTTATCGCGTTCAAGATATTGGGGAATTCCATTGCCAATTTGGAGAACGGAAGATAAAACGGAAGAAATCTGTATTGGATCAGTAGAAGAATTGTACAACGAAATTGAAAAAGCGGTTGCGGCTGGTTTCATGACAGAAAACCCATATAAAGGGTTCCAAATTGGAAATATGGATGAAACGAACTACGATTTAGTGGATTTACACAAAAATATTGTAGATAATATCGTTTTAGTTTCCGCTTCTGGAAAACCAATGAATCGCGAAACAGATTTAATTGACGTTTGGTTCGATTCAGGAGCAATGCCTTATGCACAATGGCATTATCCGTTCGAAAACAAATCGTATATTGATAATAATGAAGCATTCCCAGCTGATTTTATTGCAGAAGGTGTTGACCAAACTCGAGGTTGGTTCTACACGTTACACGCAATCGGAACTTTAGTTTTCGATAAAATTGCTTATAAAAACGTAGTTTCAAATGGATTGGTTTTAGACAAAAACGGACAAAAAATGTCGAAACGTCTAGGAAATGCAGTAGATCCATTTAAAACTTTGGAAGAATATGGTCCTGATGCTACACGTTGGTACATGATTTCCAATGCAAATCCTTGGGACAACTTAAAATTTGACATCGAAGGTGTTGCTGAGGTAAGAAGAAAATTCTTCGGAACTCTTTATAATACGTATTCATTCTTTGCGTTATATGCTAATATTGACGGTTTCAAATATAGTGAAGCCGAAGTTCCATTAAACGAAAGACCAGAAATCGACCGTTGGATTTTATCAGAATTACATTCGTTAATTCAATTAGTAGATGAAGCGTATGCGGATTACGAACCAACGAAAGCCGCTCGTGCTATTTCTGATTTCGTTCAAGAAAACTTGAGCAACTGGTACGTTCGTTTGTGTAGAAGAAGATTCTGGAAAGGCGATTATGCGCAAGATAAAATTGCGGCTTATCAAACACTTTATACATGTTTGGTAACCGTAGCGAAACTTTCGGCTCCAATAGCACCATTTTTTATGGACAAACTTTACAGAGATTTAACACAAGCTACAGGTTCTGAATCTTTTGAAAGCGTACATTTGGCCGGGTTTCCAAAAATGGTTGAAAACTTTGTTGATAAATCACTAGAAAGCAAAATGATGAAAGCACAAACGGTTTCATCTTTAGTTTTATCACTTCGTAAGAAGGAAATGATTAAAGTGCGTCAACCGTTGCAAAAGGTAATGATTCCGGTACTTGACAATAATCAGCGTGCTGAAATTGAAGCGGTTTCTGATTTAATTAAAGCAGAGGTAAACGTTAAAGAAGTGGAGTTGTTAGACGATGCTTCGGGTGTTTTAGTGAAACAAATTAAGCCTAATTTTAAAACATTAGGACCGCGTTTTGGTAAAGATATGGGATTGATTTCCAAAGAGATACAAAACTTTGGGCAAGAACAGATTGCTACGATTGAGCGCGAGGGCGAATTAATTATGGAAATTGCTGGAAAAAGTATAACTTTATCACAAGATGATGTTGAAATTTCATCGCAAGATATCCCAGGTTGGTTAGTAGCCAATTCAAACGGAATTACAGTAGCGTTAGACATTACGATTTCCGATGAATTAAGAAAAGAAGGAATTGCAAGAGAATTAATCAACAGAATCCAAAATATCAGAAAAGATTCTGGATTTGAAGTAACAGATAAGATTACTGTTAAAATGGATAAAAATTCGCAAGTTGAGGAAGCCGTTTTAGCAAATGAATCATATATTAAGTCTGAAACTTTAACCGAAAACTTAATTTTTGTTGAAAACCTTGAAAATGGTATAGAAATTGAGTTTGATGATATTAAAACAAGTATATTAATTTCAAAATAAAAGCCAAAAGCTTTTAATCGACGTATAACTATAAAAACATTGAAATTATGGTAGAGGAGCAAATTAGATATTCAGACGCCGATTTAGCTGAATTCAAAGCGTTAATTCAAGCTAAATTAGAGAAAGCTAAAAACGATTTAGAGCTAATTAAAAGTGCTTATATGAATGATTTAAATAATGGAACTGATGATACATCGCCAACATTTAAAGCATTTGAAGAAGGAAGCGAAACGATGAGTAAAGAAGCCAATTCGCAGTTAGCAATTCGTCAAGAAAAATTCATCAGAGATTTAAAAAATGCCTTGATTCGTATCGAGAACAAAACCTATGGTATTTGTAAAGTTACTGGCAAATTAATAAGTAAAGAAAGATTAAAAATTGTTCCTCATGCTACAATGAGTATCGAAGCAAAAAACTTGCAACGTTAATCTTTTTACAAAATTATACTAACGCTCCGTTTGGGGCGTTTTTTATTTGATAAATTCCACTATTTTTGCAAAAAAAATGAACATGTCGTTAAAGAAAGCCTATTTATTAATCATTGCTATTTTATTAATTGATCAGATTTCGAAAATCTATGTCAAAACGCATTTTTTTATTGGAGAATCTATAAAAGTAATGGGTTTAGAATGGTTTCAAATTCATTTTATAGAAAATGAAGGTATGGCTTGGGGCGCTGAAATTCCTGGCGAACATGGGAAATTAATCTTAACCTTATTTCGAATTTTAGCCGTTGGCGGAATTGCTTGGTGGTTATGGGATTCAGTAAAGAAGAAAGCTTCTAATTACTTAATTGTAGCGATTGCTTTGATTTTTACCGGCGCATTAGGTAATATTATCGATTCAGTTTTTTACGGTGTCATTTTTAACGATAGTTATCATCAAGTAGCAACTGCCTTTGCTGACCAACCTTATGGTACTTGGTTTCACGGAGAAGTTGTAGATATGTTCTATTTTCCAATGTGGGAAGGAAACTTACCTTCTTGGTTGCCAATTTGGGGTGGCAAACATTTCACTTTCTTCAACGCCATTTTCAACGTAGCCGATGTAGCGATTTCAACGGGTGTTGGGATTTTAATCGTATTTAACAAAAGAGCTTTTGCTCATGCGGATAAAGAGGAAAAAACTATTCAAACCCAAGAATAATGTTTCCTACAGATTCTGAATATATACTTTTGTACTTTGTATATTTTTCGGTATTTATATATTTCTTTTGGGATTAATTTTTACTAAAAGAACTACTTATAAAGTGAATTTGATTATTTTTTTGATCTATTTCTTTCTGATGTTTTATGTTTTTTTAGATGAAGATAATTTCAAAGGAGGAAATTCATTAGCAGTTCTTTTATCAGGTGGATTTTTTGTTATAACCCATATTTTCATCTATGGCTTAGTAGAATTGATTATGAATTTTAGAATGAGATAACTCCCTCAGGCGTCACACAAAAATCTAATTTTACATCACTTTCTGAAACATCATTAATTTTTTCTTCTGGAGGAAAGAACGATAATCCAATTTTAATAGTTTCTGGCTTGCATTTGCTAAGAAAGTTGTCATAAAAACCTTTTCCGTAACCCACGCGGTTTCCTTGCTTATCGTAAGCTAAAAGCGGGACAAAAACCACATCAATTTTTGCATCAGGAACTTCTAAACCATCAACGGGTTCTGGAACGTTGTAACTGTTCTTTTTAATTTTGGTATTATCCGTTAATAAAAAATGCGTCATTCCTAAAGTAGCAAACTCGCACTTCGAAATGACGATTTCTTTATCTTTTCCCGCTAAAATTTGCAGAATATATTCGGTATTGATTTCTTTTTGCTCTTCAATCGTTAAAAACAAATGAAAATACAATTTGTCCCAAATATCCATACGCAACAATTGGTTCGCAATCGCTAAACTTTTGTCTTCGATTTCCTCTTGAGAAAGTTGTTTTCTTGCTTCTTTGCTCTTTTTTCTTGCCTCTTTCTTATCCATTTACAGACGCTTTCAATTCGTCTATAAATTTAGTCAAATGTTCTATTTCTACGTGATCCATTAACACAATTTTGTACCATCTGTTGTGTTCATTGTGTTGTTGTGGTACCAAATCATACTTTTCAGCGATTTTCTCTGGAATGGATTCCGAATGAATCGTTACAATATTCATAAACGGTTCACGAAAATATTGAATGTTCAATTTGTCTAATTCCTCGCATAAAAATTGAGTACGCATTTGTAAAATACTTACTTTTTCATACCAACCATAAGCTCCGTACGTGAATAAAATCATCCAAACCGCAACTGCATTTGCGCCAGAGCGACTTCCGCAAAGGGTTAAATCCATTCCTTCTACGTATTCGGCTTCTTTGGTTAATACGTTTTCGATTAAACCTTTTCGGCAAACAAAAATTCCTGTTCCATAAGGAGCTTGCAACATTTTGTGTGCATCAATGGTAATCGAACTAATTTTTGGATTACTGAAGTTGATATTCGATTTTTGATTGCTAAACGGATATACAAATCCGCCATAAGCGCCATCAATATGCAAACGATACATCGCATTATGTTTTTCCAATGCCGAAGTATACACATCAGGATTGTCAACTGAACCAAACATGGTTGTCGCCATATTAGAAACAGCGATGAAGTATTTTTTACCTTTATTTTTCGCTTCTAAAATGATATTGTCTAAAGCAACTGCATCAATTTCTCGGTTTTCAAACCCAACCGGAATTTTCAACCAATCGATTTGCAATAAATTTGAAGCTTTTGGAATCGAATAATGCGTATCTTCCGAAGCTAAAATGGCTATTTCGTCTAATTTTGCATCGAATTTATGCATAAATTCATTTCTAAAAACCCAAATCGCTTGAATATTGGCCTCTGTTCCACCAGGAGCAATGTAACCGTCGAATTCGTTTTCTTCAGCTTTAAAAATATCAACTGCGATTACGTTTAAAACTTCGCGTTCAATTTCTTGAGTGCCATAAAATGCTTTTTCAGAAGTTCCAAAAGTATGACAACCAATATTATTTGGATTGGCAACATAAGTTTGAAGCGTTGGTGCATCTTTTAAAAATGGCGCATCGTCATAAAAAACGCGATTGTCTAATTTAGATGCAGGATAACCCAGTGAAGCATCTTTTGAGAAGTTAACATTATCGTGTAAAGCCTTTTCAATACGGGCTTTTCTTTCTTCGTGTGTTAGTTTTTTCCAGAAATTCATACCTTAAAGTTTTGGCGAATTTACAGTTGAAAAACCAATAAAAACATGATAATTGTTAGTTTTCTGATTCTAAATGGGTAGAAACGTGAAAAATAGCATCTCCTTGATATACAATCGGTGCATCGTTTACGTTAATAACATAACCGTCATGAGGAGCTTTCATTTTGTGTTCGACTTTTCCGTATGGGTCGGAAATAGTAGCGATTAATTCCCCTTTTTTGATAAAACTACCAATTTTTACTAAACCATGAAACATGCCTGAATATTTAGCTCTTACCCAATTCGATTTTTCAATATAAATAGGTTTTTTCGATTTAATATTGGCTTTTTTTCTTGGATTTAGCATGTCCAAATGATCCAAAAATCGCTTGGTACCTTCAATGGCATCATTCGTAACTTCTTCGTTAATATCTAATGATTTTCCGCCTTCAAAAAGCAACATTTTAACCCCTAATTTATCACAAGAATTTCGAAACGAACCCGAAATATTCTTCGAAAACAAGGTAAAAGGAGCATTGAAAACATCGGAAAGTTCTTTTAATTCCGGATTTTCAGGCACAATTCTAATTTGAGGAGCATTAAATCGGCTGGCACCACCGGCATGATAATCAATAACATAATCCACATGTGGCATAATTTCTTTCAAAATGTAATACGCAAACCGACTGGCTAAAGAACCTGTTTTACTTCCAGGAAAAACCCGATTCAAATCGCGCCCATCTGGAAATTCACGTGTTTTATTGATGAATCCGAAAATATTGATAATTGGAATACAAATAATGGTACCGCGTTTTGGTTTGTTGATTTTTTGGACAATTAACTGGCGTACAATTTCGGTTCCGTTGATTTCATCACCATGCAAACAAGCGGTGAACAAAACCGTTGGACCATCAAGTTTTGAACGTTCCACAATTATAGGAACTTTCAATTTGTTCATGGTGTGCAACTTGGCAATTTCCATGTTAATGGTCTTGCTTTCGCCCGCTAAAATGGTTTCTTTAAGGATTACAAGTGGTTTTGAGGCTGTCATTTGGTTGATTCTAAGGTGTTAAAAATACGAAAAGTTCAAGAACAAGGGCAAGAACAACTTCAAAAATCAATTTTTTATTGGAATACAAATTGTAGAAATGAAAAGTATAAAAGTAAAACGTTCGAAGTTTCGGACTCTGTGTAACTCTTTTCAACAGCATCAAAATCAAAAAAAGCTCCGTGACCCGAGCGTTAGCGAACAGACGAAGTACTCTCTGTGTAAAAATAACGCTATAATCAGCGCAGCAAAGCATCCGTTTCATACGCGTGCCAATTAAATCAAATCTCTTATCTTTGTTCTATCATCTTTCAAAAAAATGCAAACACCATTAGAACTTCAAATCCAAACCTTGCCTGATAATCCAGGTGTGTATCAATATTATGATAAGGAAGGAAAAATTCTATATGTTGGGAAGGCGAAAAACTTAAAAAAACGCGTTCAATCCTATTTTACTAAGAATCATGATAATTATAAAACATCGGTTTTAGTAAAGAAAATTGTTACGATAAAACACATTGTTGTTCCCACGGAAACCGATGCATTATTGTTGGAAAACAACCTGATTAAAAAGCTGCAACCGCGTTACAATGTTTTACTACGCGATGATAAAACTTATCCTTGGATTTGTATCAAAAACGAACGTTTTCCCAGAATATTTTCTACTCGAAAAATGATCAAAGATGGTTCGGAATATTTTGGGCCGTACACAAGTTTTAAAACCGTTCATACCATTTTGGATTTGATTAAAGAATTGTATCCATTGCGAACTTGTACTTATGATTTATCGAAGACGAACATCGATTCAGGTAAATTTAAAGTGTGTTTGGAATATCATATTGGCAATTGCAAAGGCGCTTGTGAAGGTTATGAAACGGCTGAAAACTATCAAAATCAAGTCGAAAAAATCCGTCAAATTTTAAAAGGAAATTTCAAAGAAAGTTTGAAAGATTTCAAAAAATTAATGACCGATTTGGCAATGGAAATGAAGTTTGAAGAAGCGCAAAAAATCAAAGAAAAAATTGAAGTTTTAGAAAATTACCAATCGCGTTCTACGGTTTTGAATCCGAAAATCACCAATTTAGATGTGTTTTCGATTATTTCTGATGAAACCATGGCATATGTGAATTTTTTACAGATTTCACATGGAGCAATCGTTCGTTCGCATACATTAGAATTAAAGAAAAAGCTAGATGAAACTAACGAAGAATTGTTGGAATTAGCAGTTGTTGAGTTGCGCGAACGTTTCCATTTGAATGCCCGAGAAATTGTGGTTCCGTTTGCGATTGATTTAGGCGAAAATATCAAAGTTACTGTGCCACAATTGGGCGACAAAAAGCAAATTTTAGATTTATCAGAACGCAATGCCAAATATTATCGATTAGATCAATTAAAACAAATTCAGATAGTCGATCCTGAGCGTCATACCAATCGCATCATGGCACAAATGCAAAAAGATTTGCGTTTATCGGTTGAGCCACGACATATCGAATGTTTTGACAACTCGAATATTCAAGGAACGAATCCGGTTTCGGCTTGTGTGGTTTTTAAAGATGGGAAACCGAGCAAGAAAGATTACCGTCATTTTAATATCAAAACAGTTGAAGGTCCAAATGATTTTGCTTCGATGGAAGAAGTCGTGTATCGTAGATACAAAAGGATGTTAGATGAAAATCAACCTTTACCACAGTTGATTATTATTGATGGTGGAAAAGGACAACTGTCTTCTGCTTTAAAAAGTTTGGACGATTTAGGTTTACGAGGCAAAATTGCTATAATTGGAATTGCAAAACGCTTAGAAGAATTGTTTTATCCTGGCGATTCAGTGCCTTTGTATTTGGATAAAAAATCGGAAACGCTAAAAGTAATCCAGCATTTACGTAATGAAGCGCATCGATTTGGAATCACGCATCATCGCGACAAGCGAAGTAAATCAGCTTTGACTAATAGCTTAGAAAGCATCCCTGGCATTGGAGAAAAAACGATGATTACATTAATGAAACATTTCAAAAGCGTTAAAAGATTGCAAAATGCCGATGAAAAAGCCATTTCTGAAGTGGTAGGTGTTTCAAAAGCCAAAAAAATTTCCGACTTTTACAAGACAATTCAATCTGAAAATAAATAATGAAAAAACTATTCTTGTTTGTAAGCTTACTATTTTTAATCCAAATTAGCTTAGGACAAGAAAATGCGCGACCAAAAGTTGGACTTGTACTTAGTGGTGGTGGCGCAAAAGGTTTGGCTCATATTGGTGTGCTAAAAGTAGTGGATTCACTAGGAATAAAAGTAGATTACATTGCCGGAACTAGTATGGGAGCCGTTGTCGGCGGATTATATGCTTCTGGTTATAATGCTAAACAATTAGATTCTATTTTTTCTAGTGTTGATATTGATGCTTTACTTCAAGATTATACTCCAAGAGATTCTAAGTCCTTTTACGAAAAGAGAAATGATGAAATTTACGCTTTGTCACTTCCTTTTAATAAGTTTAAGTTAGGCTTGCCTTCGGGTTTATCTAAAGGACTTTACAATTTTAATTTACTTTCAACTTTAACCCAGCATGTAAGTCATGTTCGTGATTTTAGTGAATTACCAATTCCTTTTCTTTGTATTGGTACTGATGCTGAAACAGGAGAAAAAGTGGTTTTAGATAATGGCGTTTTAGCTAAATGTATTATTGCAAGTGGAGCACTTCCTACTTTGTATAGTCCAGTTGAGATAAATGGGAGATTATTGATAGATGGCGGAGTGGTTGATAATTATCCTGTGGAAGAATTAAGAGCAAGAGGAGTAGACATTATAATAGGAGTTGATGTTCAAGACGGATTAAAATCAAGTGAAGAATTAAAAGAGGTTACTGCTGTTTTATCTCAAATTAATAATTTTTCCATGATTGAAAAAATGGAAGGAAAACAAAAAGCTACCGATATTTACATAAAACCTGAAATTAAAGGATTCTCAGTAGTTGATTTTGAAAAAGGAAAAGAAATAATTGAAATTGGAAAACAAAAAGCAAAAGAGTTTTCCAATGAACTTATAAAATATAGTTATCCCGAAAAAATTCAAAGGGACAAAGTTGTAATTCAGGATTCAATTTATATCAAGGAAGTTAGCTTTAATAAACTTGAAAATTATACGCGAGCTTATATTTTGGGTAAATTAAAGTTTAAAAGAAACATTAAAATTTCCAAGGCTCAATTTCTTAAAGGAATTTCAAATTTAAATGCTACCCAAAACTTTAGTGCAATCAATTATTCTTTTGAGCAAGTGGATGATGGTGAAAATCTTGTTTTAGAATTAAAAGAAAATCCAAATAATACATTTTTAAAATTTGGATTGCATTATGATGATTTATTTAAAAGTGGCATTTTATTAAATTACACCAAAAAGAAATTATTAGTAAAAAATGATGTGGTTTCTTTAGATGTTATTCTTGGCGATAATATTCGTTACAACTTTGATTATTATTTGGACAATGGATTTTATTGGAGTTTAGGGTTTAATTCCAAGTTGACTACCTTCAATAAAAACATTTCTGCCGGTATAGCAAGAGATTTAAACATCAATTCTAGTATTAATACGTTAAACATAGACTTTTTAGATTTAAGTAATCAGGCGTATTTGCAAACTATCTTCGCTCAAAAATTTTCAATTGGTGGCGGTTTAGAATTTAAGTTTTTACGATTAAAATCAGAAACCTTGCAAAATACAAATTCAATTTTTGAAAGCAGTAATTATTTATCCTTCTTTGGATTTTTAAAATACGATTCTTTTGATAAAAAATACTTTCCAAAATCAGGATGGAGTTTTAATTCAGAGATGCGTTACTTTGCTTATTCATCAGATTATAACAACAATTTTGAACGATTTTCAATTGCAAAAGCAGATTTTTCCTTTGTTCAACCTGTAGTTAAAAATACTACTTTCAAACTTCAATCTGAAGGCGGTTTTTCAATTGGCGAAAGAGGTGTTTCTTATTTTGATTTTATTTTAGGAGGATATGGTTTTCAACAAGTAAATAATATTAAACCTTTTTTCGGGTATAATTTTTTATCTTTAACTGGCGAAAGTTATTTAAAATTGTCGTTAACTGCAGATTATCAGTTTTATAAAAAACATCATTTTAATATAATTGCTAATTTTGCCAACATTGGGAACAATATTTTTGACACATTAGACACTTGGTTTATTAATCCAAAATATTCAGGATATGCTATAGGATACGGAATGGAAACCGTAATTGGTCCGGTCGAAATTAAGCACTCTTGGTCACCCGAAACAAAAAATCATTACACCTGGTTTTCAGTAGGATTTTGGTTTTAAAAAAAAATTACGATATTTGTAAAGATGAAAAATTGGTTAGGCTTATTAGCACATTTAAAATTCCTCATCAAGAGAAATCCTGAGTGAGTTTTTATTATTGTGCCTATTTTATACTTCATTATATTGCCGGCACTTCGACATAATACTTATTGTCAAATAAAAATTTAACATCATGCCAATATATCACAAATTGGGTAATATCCCACATAAGCGTCATATTCAATTCCGTAAACCAAACGGTGAATTGTATTATGAACAATTATTTGGTACAGTAGGTTTTGACGGAATGTCAACCAATATGTATCATGAGCATAGACCAACACAAGTAAAAGAGATTAGAAAACAATACAGTGTTGCTCCAAAGATTGCTAAAGCAAACAACATTCAGTCTTATAGATTAAGAGGTTTTGAAGTAGCACCACAAGATGACTATTTAGAAAGTAGAAAAATTGTTCTTACAAATTCTGATTGTCATATTGTTTTAGCAGCTCCAAAAAAGTCAACAACCGATTATTTTTATAAAAATACAGATTCTGACGAAGTAATTTTCATTCACAAAGGAACGGGTAAATTAAGAACCATGTTAGGAAACTTAGATTTCAAATATGGTGATTATTTGGTAATTCCAAGAGGAATGATTTATAAAATGGATTTCGATACTGAAGATAACCGTTTGTTTATTGTAGAATCTCATTCACCAGTTTATACTCCAAAACAATACAGAAACTGGTTTGGACAATTATTAGAACATTCTCCATTTTGTGAGAGAGATATTCGTCGTCCTGAAGAATTAGAAACATATGATGAAAAAGGAGAATTCTTAATCAAAATCAAAAAGAAAGACGAAATTTTCGAATTGATATACGCAACGCATCCTTTTGATGTTGTGGGTTATGATGGTTTTAACTATCCGTATGCATTTTCAATTCACGATTTTGAACCTATTACAGGAAGAATCCATTTACCGCCACCAATTCATCAAACATTTGAAACAAACGCTTTTGTGATTTGTTCTTTTGTTCCAAGGTTGTACGATTATCATCCATTATCAATTCCAGCACCTTACAATCACAGTAATATTGATGCAGATGAGGTGTTGTATTATGTAGATGGTGATTTTATGAGCCGTAATGATATTGAAGCAGGTCATATTTCATTACACCCTGCAGGAATTCCTCACGGACCACACCCAGGAGCAGCTGAAAGAAGTATAGGTAAAAAAGAAACACTAGAATTAGCCGTAATGGTTGATACTTTTAAACCGTTAATGGTTACAGAAGATGCAATGAATATTGCTGACGAAAAGTATTATCAATCTTGGTTAGACGAATAAAAAATTAATAAAACACAACATGGTAGTATTACCATCAAAAATAGTTAAAAAACATGGCACAAGAAATAAAATCAGTAGAATACGGATTAGAAAAAATATTTGAAGGAGCACAAGACTTCTTACCTTTATTAGGAACAGATTACGTAGAATTATATGTAGGTAACGCAAAACAAGCGGCTCATTTTTATAAAACAGCTTTTGGATTTCAATCTTTAGCATATGCAGGTTTAGAAACAGGAGTAAAAGATAGAGCGTCTTATGTATTAAAGCAAGATAAAATCCGTTTGGTTTTAACAACGGCTTTAAATAGTAATTCGCCAATTGGAGAACATGTTAAAAAACATGGTGATGGCGTTAAAGTTATTGCTCTTTGGGTAGAAGATGCTCGTCAATCTTATGAAGAAACAACGAAACGTGGTGCAAAATCATATTTTGAACCAGTAGTTGAAAAAGATGAAAATGGAGAAGTAGTTCGTGCGGGTATTTATGGCGCTTACGGAGAAACTGTTTTCATTTTTGTAGAACGTAAAAATTACAATGGTATTTTTATGCCAGGTTATAGCGAATGGAAATCGGATTATAACCCAACACCAGTAGGATTAAAATATATCGACCACATGGTAGGTAATACAGGTTGGAACAGAATGAACGAAGCTGTAAAATGGTTTGAGGATGTAATGGGATTTGTAAACTTCTTATCTTTTGATGACAAACAAATTACTACTGAATACTCTGCTTTAATGTCGAAAGTAATGTCTAATGGTAACGGAAGAATTAAATTCCCTATTAATGAACCTGCAAACGGAAAAAAACGTTCGCAAATTGAAGAGTATTTAGATTTTTACGAAGATGAAGGTGTTCAGCATATTGCTGTTGCAACAGATGATATTATTTCAACTGTAGCAGAAATGCGTGCTAGAGGTATAGAGTTTTTAAGTACTCCACCTCAAGCATATTATGATGCAATTCCTGAAAGATTAAAAGATCACATGTCTAAATTTAAAGAAGATATTAATGAACTTCAAAAATTAGGTATCATGATTGATGCTGATGATGAAGGGTACTTGTTACAAATTTTTACAAAACCAGTTGAAGATCGTCCAACACTTTTCTTTGAAATAATTCAAAGAATGGGGGCAAGAGGATTTGGTGCAGGTAACTTTAAAGCCCTTTTTGAGTCGATTGAGCGTGAGCAAGAATTGCGAGGTACATTATAAAACCGACTATTTATTAACAAATCATTAAAATACATCGTTGTAGAAGTGAGATTTTTGATAAAAATATGTTAAAGTTAAAAATTAACTAAGAATAATTCAAAAATATCTTTACCTTTGCACTCGCAAATAAAGGAGGTAGTTTGCCTTAATTTGTAATAAATTTTCATAATTTATAGTTTTTTGGTTGGTTAATAGCATAAAAACTCAGTCATATTTTTGACTGGGTTTTTTTGTTTTAGTATTTTTGGAACAGAAATTGCATTTTCATTTCTAAAAAGAATAAATCATGAAAAAAATTATCTTACTATTAGTTCTTTTTGTTGCCACGAACTCATTCGTAGAACAAGAAAATGCATATACAACTGGGGAATGGTTTAAACTTCGAATTCATTACGGAATTGTCAACGCAGGTTATGCTACTTTGGAAATTAAAGAAGCAACAAAAAACAACAAAAAAGTACATCATGTTGTTGGAAAAGGTTGGACCGTAGGTATGACTAAATTTTTCTTTGAAGTTGATGATAATTACGAAAGTTATTTTGACAAACAAACGGGTAAGCCATACCAATTTGTAAGAAAAATTGACGAGGGTGGTTACACTAAAAATCAAGAAGGTTTTTTTGATCAAGATAAAAACACGGTTTTAGTAAAAGACTACAAAAAGAAAACCGAAAAAACATTTTCAGTTCCAGAAAATGTGCAAGATATTGTGTCTTCGTTTTATTATTTAAGAAATCATCCTAAAATTGATAAACTTAAAGTAGGAGAATCAATTGCAATTGATATGTTCTTTGATGATGAAACTACAAAATTTAAACTTAAATTTGTGGGAAGAGAAGACGTTAAAACAAAGTTTGGAAAAGTACCTTGTATGATTTTTAAACCTTATGTGCAAACAGGTAGAGTTTTTAAAGAAGAAGAAAGTTTAACGGTTTGGATTTCTGATGACGATAATAAAATTCCTGTGAAATTAAAAGCCAGTTTACTGGTAGGTTCTTTAAAAGCTGAATTAGATGGTTTTAAAGGATTAAAAAATTCATTTAAAGTTAAAGTAGAAAAATAATAGAATGGAAATTACTCCTAAAATTCAAGAACAATTAGATCAACTTCATGAAAAATTTGAAGGAATAAATCAAAATACATCAACTCATTTAGAAGGATTGCTTTGGGCTAAACCAATCACCTATTGGGATTATATTCAAACGGATGCCCTATTGAGTCTTCAAACACAGAGGACTACTTTGCCAGACGAAATGGTGTTTGTGATGTACCATCAAGTAAATGAATTGTTATTCAAAATGATCCTTTGGGAAATGGACCAATTGTGTCATAATGAAAACCCGTCAACTGAATATTTTACAGAAAAATTAGGTCGAATTAGTCGCTATTTTGATATGCTAACCACTTCTTTCGATATTATGAAAGATGGAATGGAACCGGAACAATATTTAAAATTCAGGAATACATTAACTCCAGCCAGTGGTTTTCAATCAGCTCAATATCGCTTAATTGAATTTAGTTCAACCGATTTAATCAACTTAATCGATAACCGCTTCAGAGCTACCATTGATAGAAACACGCCATACGAACATGCTTTTGAACATTTGTATTGGCAAGCAGCTGGAAAAGATTATCATACGGGTGAAAAGTCATATCTGATTCTAGAATTCGAAAGAAAATACAAAAAAATGTTCTTAGATTGGATGGAAGAATACAACACGATTAACTTGTGGAGAAAATTCAAACAATTACCTGAAAATGATCAAAAAAATCCAGATTTAGTTGCAGCTATGCGTCATTATGATAAAACAGTTAATATTACTTGGGTTATGGGACATTTTAACGCAGCTAAAAAATATATAGAAAGTGTTCCAGGAAATCATGAAGCCACAGGAGGAAGTGATTGGAAAAAATACATGTTGCCAAAATACCAAAAAAGAATTTTCTTTCCAGAATTATGGACAAAAGAAGAACTAGATAACTGGGGAGAATAACCGCTTTTAGCATAAAATTAAACAAAATTGAAATACCTATCAGTAGCCATTTTATTTGTAACTATTTTTTTTACATCTTGTAATTCTAAAGAAGAGCAAGAAAAAACAAATAATGTAATTGCCAAAAAAGAACCAATAATTAAAGAATACGGTTTTACTTTTAACGACTATAAAGTAGTAAGAGATACCATTCGTTCTGGAGATACTTTTGGAAAATTACTAGAAAAATATCCATTAAAAGATAGTTTACGAGTTTATGATGTTACTGAAAAAGTTAGAGATTCATTTAATGTTAGACGTATAAAAGCTGGAAAACCGTATATATTGTTTTTAGATAAAAAACAACCTAATACTTTACAAGCTTTAGTTTACATTGAAGACAGAATTAGTTATACAGTAATTGATTTTAGAGATTCTATTGCGGTGTATAATAAAAAGAAACCCACAAAAGTAAAAAGAAGAATAATAGCTGCCGAAATAGAAGGTTCTCTGTCTGAAACACTTAATAATGAAGGCGTAAGCGGAGGATTAGCAAATAAGTTAGCAAATATTTATGCCTATACAGTAGATTTCTTTAAAATTCAAAAAGGAGATAAATTTGCTGTTACTTTAAACGAGCGCTATATTGATGATACTATATATGTTGGTGTTGAAAGTATTGAAGCTTCTTATTTTGAGCACAAAGGCAAGAAAATTTTTGCTTTTCCATATAAATTAACTGAAGATCAAAAATATGCCGATTATTACGATGAAAATGGTAAGGGTTTGAAAAGTATGTTTTTAAAAGCACCTTTAGATTATTTTAGAATTTCCTCTCGTTTTTCTGGAAGACGTTTTCATCCTGTTCAAATGCGATTTAAAGCTCATAATGGAACCGATTATGCAGCACCACATGGTACGCCAATTAAAACTACAGCCTCAGGAGTTGTTGAAAGAACAGGCTATACTTCTGGAAATGGAAATTTTGTAAAAGTTCGCCATAATTCAACATATTCGACACAATATTTACACATGTCAAAAATTTTAGTTAGAAATGGACAACGTGTAACTCAAGGACAAGTTATTGGTAAAGTTGGAAGTACTGGTTTAGCAACTGGGCCCCATGTTTGTTATCGCTTCTGGAAAAACGGAGTCCAAGTGGATCCACTTCGTCAAAATTTACCAAATGCAGAACCTTTGAGTCCTTCAAAAATAGAAAAATACTTACTACATATTGCCCCTTTAAAAAAAGAATTGGATAGTATAACCGCAGTAAAATTTAAAGAGTAATGACATTACCAAAGATTAATCCGTCACAAACTGCCGCATGGCAAAGTATTCAATCGCACTTTGCAACTATGCAAGCGACATCAATGAAAGAATTATTTGCTTCAGATGCTGATAGAGCAGAAAAATTCCATATCCAATGGAATGATTTTTTAGTAGACTATTCTAAAAACATCCTTAATCAGGAAACACTAGATTTATTATTAAATTTAGCAAGTGAAGTTCAGCTAAAAGATGCCATTTCAAGTTATTTTAAAGGTGATTTAATTAATCAAACCGAAAATAGAGCCGTTTTGCATACTGCGCTTCGTGCAAAAGAAACCGATACCATATTAGTAGATGGTATTAATGTTATGCCAGAAGTGTATTCGGTAAAAAATAAAATTAAAAACTTCTCTCATGAAGTTATTTCTGGAAACAAGAAAGGATATACCGGAAAAGCATTTACCGATATCGTAAATATTGGAATTGGTGGATCTGACCTAGGGCCAGCTATGATTGTAGAAGCCTTACAATTCTATAAAAATCATTTAAACGTTCATTTTGTTTCCAATGTTGATGGTGATCATGTTAACGAAGTAATCAAGAAATTAAATCCAGAAACGACTTTGTTTGTAGTAGTATCTAAAACTTTTACTACACAAGAAACACTTTCAAATGCAGAAACTATTAGAAGTTGGTTTTTACAATCAGCTTCACAAGAAGATGTAGCTAAGCATTTCGTAGCGGTTTCAACCAATATTCAAAAAGTAACAGAATTTGGTATTAATCCCGAAAATGTTTTTCCTATGTGGGATTGGGTTGGAGGTCGTTTTTCATTGTGGAGCGCTGTTGGACTTTCTATAAGTTTAGCAGTAGGTTTCGATAATTTTGATGATTTATTGAAAGGGGCTAATGAAATGGACGAACATTTTAAAAATGAATCTTTCGATAAAAATATTCCGGTAGTATTAGCATTGTTAAGTATTTGGTACAACAACTTTTTTGGTGCCGAAAGCGAAGCATTAATTCCTTATACCCAATATTTACAGAAGTTAGCACCTTATTTACAACAAGGAATTATGGAAAGTAATGGGAAAAGTATTGGTAGAGATGGTAAACCAGTAAATTATCAAACAGGAACCATTATTTGGGGTGAGCCAGGAACTAATTCGCAACACGCATTTTTCCAATTGATTCATCAAGGAACTAAATTAATACCAACCGATTTCATCGGGTTCAAGCATTCGCTTTACGGTAATAAAGATCATCATGATAAGTTGATGTCTAATTTCTTCGCCCAAACCGAAGCATTATTAATGGGTAAAACCGAAGCCCAAGTTAAAACCGAATTTGAAAAACAAGGCATTTCGGGTGAAAAAGCTGATTTTCTATTGCCTTATAAAGTCTTTTCTGGCAACAAGCCTACAAACACCATTTTAATCAATAAACTAACTCCAAATACTTTAGGGGCTTTAGTTGCAATGTACGAACACAAAATATTTGTACAAGGTGTAATTTGGAATATTTTCAGTTATGATCAATGGGGAGTAGAACTTGGAAAACAATTAGCCAATTCAATTTTAGAAGAAATTGAGAACAAACAAGTAAAAAATCATGATAGTTCAACATCATTTCTATTGAAAAATTTTATAAAATGATCAAAGTCACATAATTTTATTTAAAAATTTCACATCTTTTTGTGAAATTTTTTTTTATTCTAGTTTTTTTACCGATAAAATGTAAAAAAAATCGCCAAAAGTTATAGTGTTGATATTTAATCTAGTAAGCTATTTTTGTTAACATTAACTTAACATTCAAAACAAAATCTTAAGTCAAATTTGCAAAAATTTTAACAAAAATAAATAAAATGAAAATTTTTAAAAATGTATTACTTATTGGGTTTATGTTTTTATCAACCCTGACTGCTTTCTCACAGTCTAAAGTAACAGGTACTGTAATTGATGGCGATTTAAATCAGCCTTTAGCAGGTGCAAATGTAGTAGTTAAAGGAACTTCAACAGGTACTGTTACTGATTTTGATGGAAAATTTGAGATTTCAACAACTGAAAAATCAGGTCAAATCGTTGTGTCTTATTTAGGATTTGTGACAAAAACAATTTCTTTTACAGTTACTGGAAATTCAGTTAATTTAGGAAACATTGTTGTTGCTCCTGATGCAAGCCAACTTCAAGAGATTGTGGTTGTTGGTAAAGGAATTATCGATCTTGCTGCAGATAGAAAAACACCTATTGCTGTTTCTACAATTAAAGCAATTGAAATTCAACAGAAATCAGGAAATTGGGATTTACCAGAGTTGTTAAAATCTACACCTTCTATTCAAAATGTAAAAGGCGGCGGATTTGGAGATGGTCAAATGTTCTTGCGTGGTTTTGATCAAACTAATACAGCTTTTCTATTAAACGGACAACCTATTAATGGAATGGAAGATGGAAGAATGTATTGGTCAAATTGGTCTGGTGTTTTAGATATTGCAAATGCAATTCAAGTACAACGTGGATTAGGTTCTTCAAAACTTGCAATTTCTTCTGTTGGAGGTACAATAAATGTTGTAACTAAAACATTAGACAAAAACCAAGGAGGTTTTGTTCAACAAATGTTAGCTAATGACAATTACACTAAAACTACAGCATATTATTCTACAGGATTGATGAAAAACGGATTTGCCTTCTCAGGAATGTTAGGACATTGGCAAGGGAATGGTTATATAGATGGTACACACGGACAAGGTCAAACATATTTCCTTTCTTTTGGTTATAAAGCAGGCGAAAAAGATGTATTAAACTTTTTAGTAACTGGAGCTCCTCAATGGCACGGTGCAAACAATCATATGAGCCTTTCTACTTTATTAGAAAAAGGCAGAGATTATAGTGATAACTATGGTACTTTAAATGGTGAATATTATGCTGGTGGAAGAAACTTTTATCATAAACCAGTATTAAACCTAAACTGGGACCACACTTTTAACCAAAATGTATCTTTGTCAACTGTGTTATATGGTTCATTTGGTAGAGGTGGTTTTGAGTTTTTATCAGGTGTAGGAAGAAATGCAGATGGATTATATGATTTTGATACTGCAGTATCAAGTGGAGTAGGATACTCTAAAGCATCTGTTAATGCTCATAATTGGTTTGGATTAGTTTCTAATTTAGATTATAAATTAAATGATAATTTTTCATTTAATGTTGGTTTTGACGGAAGAATGTATAACGGACAACATTACAGAAATATTGTAAATTTCTTTGGTGCTTCTTCTGTTAATGTAACTAATAATGACCAAGTAGGTTCTTATACTATTACTGAATCCTATGGTTATAATCCTTGGGACGCATTATTTGGAAGTACACCAAGAAATCAAAGATTAGATAGAGATTATGAAGAACAAATTAATTACATTGGAACATTTGGTCAGTTAGAATATGCTAAAGATAATTTCACTGCATATTTTCAAGGTGCTGTATCTACACAGTCTCATCAAAGAGAAGGATTCTTTTTTGCAGAAGAAGTTGGAAAATCTAAAAAAGTTAACAATTTAGGTTATAATTTGAAAGCAGGGGGATCTTATAAAGTAGGAGATAATCATAATGTTTTTGCTAATGTAGGTTTTTATTCTCGTCAACCTTATCATGATGATTTATTTACTAATGCTGCGGCTTCAAATGAATTGAATCCTTATTATGATCAAAATCAAGAAATTACAGGTTTAGAAGCTGGTTACCAGTTTAAAAGTCAATATATTTCTGCTAATTTAAATTTATATCATACTATTTGGGATAATAGAGTTTTGTTTGATGCTAATGACATAGATGGTGATGGTGTTTCAGATGTATTTACACAATCTTCACCTGCTAAACAAGTACATCAAGGTGTAGAGTTAGAATTATTTATTAATCCAACAAATAAACTGAAAATGCAAGGTTTTGTTTCAGTTGGTGATTGGAAATATGTAGGTAATGTAACTTCTTCTGATTATGATGATGCAGGAAATCTATTGTCAACTGGTGATACAAAATATATTGATGGTGTTGAAATAGGAAATGTTGCCCAATTTACTGCTGGCTTTAGTGCTAATTATGAGGTTTTAACAAGGTTTAATATTGATGCAAATTGGAATCACTATAACAGAATGTTTGGTAATACTGACTTAGCTTCAAGTGAATGGAATGATTCAGCTAACAGAGGCGCTATAAAATTACCTTCTTATAATACTGTTGATGCTGGTGTATCATATAAGTGGTTGTTGGGTAAAGAAAAACAAAATAATCTACAATTCAGAGTTAATATTAATAACTTATTTGATGAATTGTATATTGAAAATTCAAGAGATAACAAACATGTTGATGCAGGAGATGATGTTTGGAATGGAGTTGATACATCAAATAGAGTTAAATTAGGATATGGTAGAACATGGAATTTCTCAATCCGTTATAATTTCTAAGAAAAATTAAAGTTAATTACTAAAACCTCATTTTCATTTTTTTGAAGATGAGGTTTTTTTATTTCATATATTTGTATTTCACTTTAAAAAATTAGGTATGTACGAAACTATTCAATCTGTTCACTCTTTATTAGCGTATGTTGCTTTAGCACTATTAGTGTTGGCCTCAATTAATGCTATTTCTGGATTAACTTCTAAAAGGTTATTTAAAGAAAAAGATTTAAGAATTTCTTTATTTACATTAATTATTTGTCACATTCAATTGTTAATTGGTTTAGTATTATATTTTATATCTCCTATGGGATTTGACCAATTAGGAAATATGAAAGATGCGGCAATGCGCTTAACTTCTTTAGAACACCCATTAATTAACATTATCGCTTTAGCGTTAATCACAATTGGTTGGTCTAAACACAAAAAAGAAGAAAGCTATAATGGAAAATTCAAAAAGATTGCTGTTTTTTACACTTTAGGCTTAGTTTTAATCTTGTCAAGATTGCCTTGGGCTAATTGGTTCAACTAGTATTCAAAATAACTTTGGTAATAAGTTTATAGATATTTATTTTGAAGAAATATAGCCTTATAATAGCATTTGTATTACTTATTACTGCTTTAGTAAGCTTTTCTAATAGAACTCATAATGGTTTTGTTAGAAAAGCTTTTTTATATGATACCATTAAGAAAAAAGACTCTATTCAGATTTTAGATTCCATTAAAAAATCAGATTCAATTAGAGTCGTAGATTCTTTAGCTAATTTAAAAACAAAATTATATAAGAAAAATGTAGAAGCTTCCCATTATTCTGATAAATTAAATGGAAGAAGAACCGCAAGCGGACAAGTTTTTAGTAATAAAAAATACACTGCCGCACATAAAACATTAAAATTTGGAACCAAAGTTAAAGTAACTAATTTGGCTAATAATAAAAGTGTTATTGTAACTATAAATGACAGAGGACCTCATACTAGAGGAAGAGAAATAGATTTAGCAAAACGACCATTTTTAGACATTTCTCACAATAATGGACGCTCTCTTTTACGAGTAAATATCGAAATCGTAGAATAGGTTTATTTCCAATCGTTAAACGGATGATGACTTAAATAAGCATTATAATAGCGTTCATCTGAAGTTACTTCTTCGCCTAACCAATTCGGTTTTTCAAAAGATTCAATTTCTGATTGCAATTCAATTTCTGCCACAATTAAGCCTTCATTTTCACCAAAAAACACATCAACTTCATAAGTATGTTTACCTAGTGGTATTTCATAACGGATTTTGTCTATAACGCCTTTTTCGCACAATAACAGTAAAGATTCAGCTTCTGTAGTTGAGATTTCTTTTTCCCATTCAAATCGGCTTATTCCTGATTCGTTTCCTTTGCCTTTAATGGTTAGATAACCTTTATCGCCTTTAATTCGAATTCTAACGGTTCGTTCAGGGTTTGAATTCAAATACCCTTGTACAATTCTATATTGATTTTTACTTTCCGAAATAAAATCTGTCGAAGACACTAAAAATTTACGCTCTATTTCTAACAAAATATCTATTTTTTATACTACTAAAATATAAAAAATACTTTCTATTTGTATCTTTACTTTAGAAAATAGCCACTTTAATTTCTAATGGGAATTAAATTTCTTTTTTTATGACAAACTACCGAAAAATAATTCACGTGGACATGGATGCGTTTTATGCATCGGTAGAGCAAATGGACAATCCTGAGCTTAAAGGAAAACCTTTAGCTGTTGGCGGAAGTGAAGTTCGTGGTGTGGTTTCTGCTGCTAGTTATGAGGCTAGAAGATTTGGTGTTCGAAGTGCGATTAGCGGTATTCAAGCGAAGAAATTGTGTCCCGATTTAATTTTTGTGCGACCAAGATTTGATCGTTACAAAGAGATTTCGAAGAAAATTCGAAAAATTTTTCACGATTACACCGATTTGGTAGAACCTTTATCGCTGGATGAAGCATATTTAGACGTTACCGAAAATAAAAAAGGCAATCCTAGTGCCACATTAATCGCTCAAGAAATCAGAAAGCGCATTTTTGAAGAAGTTGGATTAACCGCTTCGGCAGGAATTTCTGTAAATAAATTTGTAGCCAAAATCGCTTCTGATTATAACAAACCCAACGGACAAAAAACGGTAAACCCAGATGAGGTTGAAGCGTTTTTAGAAAAGTTAGATATTAAAAAGTTCTACGGAGTAGGAAAAGTAACGGCTGAAAAAATGTATCAATTGGGCATTTTTACGGGTTTCGATTTAAAACAAAAACCATTAGAATATCTAGAAAAACATTTTGGGAATAGTGGTTTTCATTATTACCAAATTTGTCGGGGTATTCACAACAGCGCGGTAAAACCAAATCGTAAGATAAAATCCGTTGGTGCGGAACGTACTTTTGGAGAAAATTTATCTTCCGAAATTTTCATGGAAGAACGTTTGCAAAGCATTGCTAAAGAATTAGAAAAACGCCTACAAAAAAGCAAAATTTCAGGAAAAACGATAACATTAAAAATAAAATACTCCGATTTTACGTTACAAACACGAAGTAAAACGTTACCTTATTTTGTAAGTGATAAAAACATTATTTTAGACGTTGCCAAAGATTTACTCTACCAAGAACGTTTGAAAAATTCGGTGCGATTGTTAGGAATTTCGGTACATAATTTAAATAACGAAGAAAAAACAAAGACAGCTTTACCTCAAAAAAGTGTTTCTGTGCAATTGAAGTTTGAGTTTTAGAAATAAAAAATCCGTTCTGAAATTCAAAACGGATTTTTGTATAATTTAAAGTAAAACTTATTCTATTTCAGAAACTCTCAGCGTGTTAACCATACCTTTTGCTACAATTGGCATTGCGGCTAAGTTTACAACCATATCACCTTTTTTCACGTATTTCTTTTCTTTACAAATCGTGTTGATATCGTCAATAGTATCGTCAGTACTTACTAATTTGTCGTAGAAGAAAGCTCTAACGCCCCATAATAAGTTTAATTGTGTTAATATTCTTTTGTTAGACGTAAATACTAAAATATGTGATTTTGGACGCCAAGCTGAAATTTGGAATGCTGTATAACCTGAATTTGTTAATGTAGTTACAGCTTTAGCCTTAATAGTGTCAGCCATTAATGACGCGTGGTAACAAATTGATTTCGTAACGTAACGTTGGTTTTTAACTTGTGGTTGCGATAATGGCACTTTAATTAAAGGCGAATCTTCCACACTTTCAATAATACGTGTCATCGTTTCAATTACTTCCACAGGATAATTTCCTACTGAAGTTTCTCCAGATAACATTACAGCATCAGCTCCGTCCATTACCGAGTTAGCTACGTCGTTTACTTCGGCACGTGTTGGTGTTAGTGAAGTAATCATTGTTTCCATCATTTGTGTTGCCACAATTACAGGAATACGAGCTGTTTTTGCTCTGTGAATTAATTTTTTCTGAATCAACGGAACTTCTTCAGCCGGAACTTCTACACCAAGATCCCCACGAGCTACCATTAAACCATCACAAAAAGCTACGATTTTGTCAATGTTTTCAACAGCTTCTGGTTTTTCAATTTTAGCGATAATCGGAATTTTGTGATCAGAATGTTCTGCAATCAAATCTTGTAAATCTTCTAAGTCATTTGGTGTTCTAACAAATGATAAAGCAATCCAATCTACATCATTTTCAATAGCAAATTTGGCATCTCTAATATCTTTTTCCGTTAAAGCAGGAAGCGAAACTTTAGTATTAGGTAAATTAACCCCTTTTTTAGATTTTAAAGGGCCACCTTGAACCACTACCGCTTCAACTTCAGTGTTTTTATCTGTTTTTGTTACTTCGAAAATTAATTTTCCGTCGTCTAATAAGATTCTTTCCCCTGGGTTTACGTCTTTTGGAAACTCTTTGTAGTTCATGTAAACACGCTCAGCAGTTCCTAAGATATCTTCTGCTGTTGTAAAGGTAATTTTATCACCTTTGCTTACCACAACATCTTCTTTCATTACGCCTACACGTAATTTTGGACCTTGTAAATCGGCTAATATTGACGTAGTGTAACCAAACTCATCGTTTAGTTCTCTAATCATGTCAATTCTTGATTTTACATCCGTATAATCGGCATGCGAAAAGTTAATTCGGAAAACATTAACTCCAGCATCTACCATATTTTTTAGCACTTCCTTTGTACTACAGGCAGGACCTAAGGTAGCTACAATTTTAGTTTTTTTGTTTGTCGGCATTTTAATTAAAAAATTAAATTATTTTTTGATTTTAAGTTTGTTGTATCAATGGAATAAGCAGTGGTTATGTTTTTGATTTTTACTATTTTATCGATGATTTCATCGGCATCAAAGCCATAATCGACATTTTCAATTTTAATCAAATAATCTGCTTTTTTATATTCTGGAAGTAAAAAAACGGTGATGTCAACTTGTTCAAAAAGCGAACTTGTTTGTTTGTTTGAATTGATAATCGTGGTTTTATTCTCGATTAAGGTCCAAATTACGTCGTTCTTTTCATCATCAAAAGCAAAATTTTCAAATGCGCTTTTTCCTTCCGAAATAGAGATTTCTATATAGTTATCATTTTTTTGTAACTGTAATCCTAATTCTTTGTTTAAGCGATACGCTAATTTGTAATCTTCTAAAGATGAATGAATGGCAATTAACTCATAATCATCTGAAACAAAATCGTTTATTTGAATTTTATGAATGGCCATTTTCCAAAATTATGTCGTAAATATAAGGTTTAAAATCATTAAAAACTAGCTGTTTAGCTGTTCTTAACGATAATTTATAAACTCAAACGTTTGAGTAGTGGAATTATTTTTTCGAAATTTTTTCTTGAAAGGCAAAATAGGCTCTTTGTGCCGCTTTTTCTTCTGCTTTTTTCTTAGAAGTTGCTCTGGCTTTGGCAACGATTTTGTTGTTAATCGACAATTTTACGCTGAAATATTTTTGTCCTTCTTGTCCGTTGTCTTCTATAAAATCAAAGGCAAATGGTACTTTCTCTTTTTGACACCATTCGATTATTAAACTCTTGTAACTGATTACCTTACCTTCTAATTTGGCAATGTCTACATATTGTTTAATGATTTTGTTTTGGATGAATTTTTCGCAATAGGTAAAGCCTTTATCCAAGTAAATAGCTCCAATAAATGCTTCAAATAAATTCCCGTGAATATTTTCGCCAAACTGACTCGAATTGACTTTACTTTCAACAAATTGCAATAAGTTGAAATCACGGCCTAATTCATTCAAATGCTCTCTACTTACAATTTTTGAACGCATTTTTGTCAAATAACCTTCATCTCCAGAAGGGACTTCGTTGTATAAATGAGCAGCAATTACACTTCCTAGCATAGCATCACCTAGAAATTCTAATCGCTCGTAGTTAAAAGGATTTCCTTTATCATCCACTTTATTTGCTGAACGATGAGTAAATGCTTTTTTGTAATATTTTAATTCTTTTGGTTGAAAACCAAGTATTTTGGTAATTTTTTCAAAAAAAATCCCGTCTTCTTGAGAACGGGAGTTTTTTCGTATTTTATTAAATAAACGACGCATGTTTAGTTCTCAAATTTTTTGAATAAAACACAAGCGTTATGTCCACCAAAACCAAAAGTATTACTCATAGCTACTTTAATTTCGCGTTTTTGCGCTTTATTTAAAGTTAAGTTTAACGATGGATCAATGTTTTCATCTACAGTGGTATGGTTAATCGTTGGAGGAACAATTCCGTTTTGCATTGCCAAGATAGAAGCAATAGCTTCAATAGCACCGGCAGCACCCAATAAGTGACCTGTCATCGATTTAGTTGAGTTAATGTTGATGTTTTTAGCATGCTCGCCAAAAACCGCTTTAATAGCTTTTAACTCAGCAACATCTCCAAGTGGAGTTGATGTTCCGTGAGTGTTGATGTGGTCTACATCTTCTGGTTTCATTCCAGCATCACGTAAACAGTTTTCCATAACAGCAATAACTCCAATTCCTTCTGGATGTGGAGCAGTTAAGTGGTAAGCATCAGAAGATAAACCACCACCACCTACTTCACAGTAGATTTTAGCACCACGCGCAATCGCATGTTCGTATTCTTCTAAAACTAATGCACCAGCACCTTCACCTAAAACAAATCCATCACGAGTAGCATCAAATGGTCTTGAAGCGGTTTCAGGACTATCGTTTCTTGTTGATAAAGCTTGCATTGAGTTAAATCCGCCCATACCTGCAATGGTAACAGCTGCTTCTGAACCTCCTGAAACAATTACATCACACATTCCTAAACGAATGTAGTTAAATGCATCTACTAAAGCATTAGCTGAAGAAGCACATGCAGAAACTGTTGTATAGTTTGGACCCATAAAACCATTTCGCATTGAAATATGTCCAGGTGCAATATCAGCAATCATTTTTGGAATAAAGAATGGATTAAAACGCGGTGTTCCATCACCAGCGGCATAATTCATTACTTCGTCTTGGAATGTTTGTAAACCTCCAATACCTGCTCCCCAAATAACTCCAACTCTATGTTTGTTTACATTTTCTAATGTAATACCAGCATCTTTGATGGCTTCATCACTTGCAACAATAGCATATTGAGCAAACTTATCCATTCTGCGAACCTCCTTTTTGTCGATAAAATCTTCTACATTGAAGTTTTTAATCTCACAAGCAAATTTGGTTTTATGCTTTTCAGTATCGTAATATGTAATTGGGGCTGCGCCACTTTTTCCGTTCACAAGACCGTCCCAATATTCTTGAAGTGTATTTCCAATAGGAGTTAGTGCTCCAAGACCTGTTACAACAACACGCTTTAATTGCATATTCTAATTTTTTAAAATATCGTTTAAACAAATAATACCCGTGTTTTCTTTAGTTATTAGAAGTAAAGAGACAAGGGTATTTCAATATATTGTGATTGAAATTCAATCAAAAATTGTCTAATTTTTTTATAATAATAAAAACCCGTATGCTGCAAAGAGCACACGGGAAATTTATGTATTATTTTTTAGCTTCTTCGATGTAAGAAATAGCTTGACCTACAGTAGCAATGTTTTCAGCTTGGTCGTCTGGAATTTGAATATCAAATTCTTTTTCGAACTCCATAATTAGCTCAACAGTGTCTAATGAATCAGCTCCTAAATCGTTTGTGAAGCTAGCTTCTGCTACAACTTCGTTTTCGTCAACGCCTAATTTGTCTACGATAATCGCTTTTACTCTTGATGCAATGTCTGACATAATCTTTAATTTTTAATTTAATTTGTTGGCAAAAATAAAAAACTTTATTTTAAAACCACCTTTTTGTTACTAAATGTGACCACGAAAATAAAAAAAAATATTCACAAAGACTTCTTTTTTTTATTTTTTACCAATTATTATTCTTTTTTTTGTGGATAGAAATTTACACTAAAATGAAGAATATTGTGCTTTTTGCTTCAGGAAATGGATCCAATGCAGAAGAAATAATTAAGTTTTTTAAAAATAGCGAAATTGGAAAAGTAGTTGCCATTTTTTCTAACAAGGCTGAAGCCAAAGTGTTAGATCGCGCAAAAAATCATAACATTCCTTCAGTTGTTTTTAATAAAACGCAGTTAAATGAAGGTTTTGTGTTGGAACAATTGCATTCATTTCAGCCTGATTTAATTGTTTTAGCTGGATTTCTACTAAAATTTCCTGAATCTATACTAAAAGAATATCCAAAAGTGATCAATATTCATCCTGCTTTATTGCCAAAATACGGCGGAAAAGGAATGTACGGCATGAATGTGCATCAAGCTGTTCTCGAAAATAAAGAAAAAGAAACAGGAATCACCATTCATTATGTAAACGAACATTACGATGAAGGCGAGTTCATTTTTCAAAAGTCAGTAAACATCGAAGATTGTAAAACTGCGGAAGAAATTGCAAATAAAGTCCACGAATTAGAACATCAATATTTTCCTGAAGTAATAGGAAAGCTAATCACCAATCACTAATTACTATTCACTTGAGTCACGAAGTCCACATATACACAGACGGTGCTGCGAAGGGAAATCCTGGACCGGCTGGCTATGGCGTGGTGATGGAAATGGTAGGAACACCTTACAAAAAAGAATTTTACGAAGGTTTTAGATTGTCAACCAATAATAGAATGGAATTGTTAGCGGTAATCGTAGGGTTAGAAAAATTAAAAAACCCAAAAACCAAAGTTTTAGTGGTTTCCGATTCTAAATATGTGGTGGATGCTGTGGAAAAACGATGGGTATTTCAGTGGGAAAAAATCAACTTCAAAGCCAAAAAAAATCCCGATTTATGGATGCGTTTCTTAAAAGTGTATCGCAAACACCAAGTCGATTTTCAATGGATTAAAGGTCATAACAATCATCCACAAAACGAACGTTGTGATGAATTGGCGGTTATGGCTTCGCAACAAGAAAAGTTGTCTGTTGATGAGTTTTACGAAAGGGAAGAAGGGAAGTTATTGTAGGATTTTGTATTTTCAAAATACAAATACCTGCATTTTCAAAATAAAAACACCTACATTTTCAAAATACAAGTATCTGCATTTTCAAAATTAAAATATATTCTTTTTCAAAATAAGTTCTATATTTGTACTTTAAAATGTTAATTATGAGTGCAAATAGAGCAATTAAATCGCAAATGGATGTTTATAAAAATAAATATCCTATTTTAGCTTTAACAGGTCCGCGGCAATCTGGCAAAACCACCTTTTTAAAAACTCATTTTTCGGATTATGAGTATGTGAATTTAGAAAATTTAGATGTCAGAAAATTTGCTGAAGATGATCCAAACGGATTTTTAAAACAATACGGTAAGTATGTGATTTTTGATGAAGCACAACGTGTTCCTCAGTTGTTTTCTTATTTGCAAACAAAAGTAGATGAAGATAAAATTATGGGACAATACATTTTGTCTGGTTCTCAGAATTTTCATTTAATGCAAAATATTACTCAAAGTTTAGCGGGGAGAGTTGCTTTATTTAAATTGTTGCCATTTGATGTTTCAGAAATGGACGCTGCTAATTGGTTAAATGAGGATTATGCCGTTAATCTTCAAAAAGGATTTTATCCTGCAATCTATGATAGAGATATTCCATCAAAAGTTTTTTATTCTAATTATATACAAACGTATGTTGAACGTGATTTGTCGGAACTCATTCATGTAAAAGATTTAAAGCAATTTAGAAATTTTATTTCACTATGTGCGGCAAGAGCAGGTCAATTGCTCAATCTAAATTCATTGGCAAATGAATGTGGAATTTCACAACCTACTGCTAAATCATGGGTTTCGGTTTTAGAAAGTAGTTATATAGTATATCAATTACAACCTTATTTTTCAAATTTCAACAAACGTGTTACCAAAAGCTCAAAATTATATTTTTACGATACAGGTTTATTGTGTTATTTGCTAAAATTAAATGAAGCAGAAAGTGTAAAATTAAGTTCTTTAAAAGGGAGTTTGTTTGAAAATTATGTTATAAATGAATATCTAAAAATAAACTATCACAACAATTTACTTTTAGATTTATGGTTTTGGCGCGATGCAGAAGGACATGAAGTAGATTTAATATGGCAAAACTCCGAGCTTTTAAATTTAGTAGAAATTAAAGCATCAGAAACCATAATGCCCGAAATGTTCAAAGGATTAAGTTATTTTGAAAAACTAAAACCTGAACTGATCAAAACTAAATCAGTGGTTCATACAGGATTATTTAATCAAGAGAGAACTTTGGGAAAGATTATGAGTTGGAAAGAAATAAATTTATAATTCATTAGAAATAAGAGTTTGTTATGGCATCGCAACAAACCAACTTATCTATTGACGAGTTTTACGAAAGAGAAGAAGGGAAGTTGTTGTAGAATTTTCTATGTTTTATTTTTATTATTTAAAGTTTTTTATTAAATATTTTAAGTTTATTTAAAAAGATTTTTTATTTTTATAAACCAAACAAATATAAATGATAATTACTATAGATTTTAAAAATTATAAGAATTCTCCATCTCTCAAAGAGATAGAATTATCAACATCAGATTATGTTGAACAATTTTATTTAAAGGATAAAAATCGATTAGACAAGAACATTGAAGTATGGTTAAAAAAAAATGATTCTACAGAAAATGATGAAATTACAATTTCAATTGTCGAATATGGAGATAAATTAATAAAAGCTTTAGTTTTTTTAGTGATTAAAATAGAATCTGAAAGATGTATTTTAGAACTAAAATCTGTTATGACTACTAATTAAATTTTATTGTTAATAAATGAAAGTATGTTAGGAAAGATGAATAACTTTGTAATTAACGAACAAAAATTTAAAGAAGCTCATTATGAATATTTAACTACTTTTGCTTATGTAGAAACGTTGATGTCATATATAATATCATCATATTTTTGTGAAAACAATGACGAGAAAATGGAGTTTACTACAACTTTATTAATGGGTTTGAGCAGACCGAGGTTATTTCAAGAGTTTTTATTGGTTTTAGAAAAAATGCAAATTCAAAAAGATGAAATATTTAGTGAATTTGTAAACTTAAATAATTTGAGAAATGATTTTGCACACTCGTATTTTGTTCCCAAAAAGCATAATCTTATAAAGGGTTTTGAAATAACAAAAATACATAGTTCAAAAAGTTACAATAATCAAGGATTTGTAAAAATAATTCAAGATAATGAATATAATTATAAAATAAATCAATTGAATAATATGAAAGAAAAATTATACAATATTTACATAAATATTCAATATGAAATAAAAAAATAATTACATATAACTAATAGCGTAGCTGTTAATTAGTGTCTCGAAATCGCCATTCAAATACACTACAAGATTAATATGCGAACGCTCACGTCACTGGCGTGGGCTTCTCTTTTCTTGTAGTGTGGGTGTTTGGCGATACCTGAGGCGCAGATTGGAGTTTGTCTCACGCTTTTAGTTTTTTACAAAATTTAATCCTCTTGAGACAGAGAAATATATTTTTACGCACATGAAAAATAAAACTACTACATTAATTAACCTATTATTACTTTTATTAAGCATTAATTTGTTTTCTCAAAATATCTTTAAAGGAAATCATAGTACTATTAAATTTGAAACCACTTCAGAAGCTACAAAATTATCACCAGCGACAAATATGTTGTATTTAAACGCTAAGCAAAATAAAGAGAATAATTTGACACAAATTAACTTAAATAGTTTATCTAGAATAACTTTATTGTTAGAAGATGATTGTACAAATTTTAATAGCTCAAATATTTTCTCAGATATTTCTAAAATATCAGATAATATTTCAACAGCTTTTGTTAAAGTACAAGATTTACCTCTTCTAGAAAGCATACAATGTATAAAATATGCTGATATTGGAGAAAAATTAGAATTAGAAGTAAATAACGCTAGAAATACAACTAATACTAACTCCGTTCATATGGGTACTGGAATTAGTCAAGCCTACACTGGGACTGGAGTTATTGTTGGTATTATAGACGCAGGTTTCGATTATACACACCCAAATTTTAAAGATATAAATGGAAATTTAAGAATTTCAAGAGTATGGGAAAGAAGTAATACTTCAGGAACACCTCCAAGTAACCTGGGTTTCACATATGGTTCAGAATATGTTGGTGCTACTGCAATATTAAATAAGCAGTATGATACTATTAATCAATCACATGGTACACATGTAGCAGGTACAGCGGCAGGTACAGGAACAGGTAATTTAAGTTTGCTAAAAGGAATGGCTCCAAACACTGAAATAGTTTTGGTTAGTGGTTTTCGTCCTACTCAAGGTTATTCGTCAACATCTATTAATTTTACATATATTGATGCAATTAATTATATAAAAAATTATGCAAATTCTGTTAATAAGCCAGTAGTTATAAATATGAGTTTTGGAACGGGTCTTGGTCCTCATGACGGCACAACTCTCGAGGAGGAAGCAATAAATAATTTATCAAACACGCCTAGTCTTGTATTAGTTGCTGCCGCAGGAAACGATGGAGGTCAGAAAAAACACGCAGTTATGGATTTTGGTTTAAATGATACTAATTTTATCATAATTGATGATATGCAACCTGTTGTCAATAATCAACCAACTCCAGATAACTTTTCAGAGGTGGATATTTGGTCACAAAATTTAGGTACAAATGGGACTTTTGAAATTGAAATAGCGGTTTACAATTTAGTTTCAAATACTGTTGTTAGTTCAACTACTATTTCGGGGACAGTTAATGGTAGTGCACAATTTACAGATGATTTAATTGATTCGAATGGAGATATCTTTAGTATTAATCTAGTTAGTTCATTAAATTCACTAAACAATAAGTTAAACTTAAGAATTACAGCAGCTACAAACAATACTGACCAATGGGATAAATTAGTTATTGGTTTTGAAAGTAACAATAACCTATTACATTCTTGGTGTTCTAACTGTAATTTTGAAAACTATGGGCAGAATCAATTCATAAATGGAGATGATTTTTTTACTATTGGTTCACCCGCGAGTGCAAATGGTGCAGTAGCAGTTGGGTCATATAATCCTATTGAAGTATTGAATTCAGAACCATATCCAGGAAATGAAGGAACATTGTCAACATTTTCTAGCAAAGGACCTCGTACAGATTTTTTAATTAAGCCTAATGTTACCGCGCCTGGTAATAGAATTGTATCGTCATTAAGTTCTTTTGATACTACTTATCAATCTGGCGGTATTGGTTTTAGCGATGTAACTAATACTTTTGGCACTCATTTTTATGGTAAAATGGATGGCACATCAATGGCATCACCAGTTGTAAGCGGTATTGTAGCTTTATGGCTACAGGCTTATCCTCAACTAACAACAAATAATGTTCTGGGAATAATTGGCAATACATCAATAGCAGATTCAGATGTTACAAATCCATTTAATTTTTACGGCACAACTTATTCAACACCACCTAATGTAAAGTGGGGTTATGGTAAAATAGATGCTTTAGCTGGTATGCAATTAATTGAACAAGCTTTAAACGTAGATACTTTCGATACCACAAATAATTTCATTGTTTACCCAAACCCAACCTCTTCAAAAATTTTCATCACTTCAAAAGAGTATGTAAGTTCTTATGAAATTTACAATGCTTTAGGGCAAAAAGTAAAAGAAGGTAGTTTTAATACTGTGTTAGATCAACAGGAATTAGATTTAACAGCTTTACAAAATGGGTTGTATATTGTAAATTTTAAAGGTATAGATTTAAACAAAACGATTAGGATTATAAAACAGTAAAATGCAAATAAATAAACGCCTCAATTGTGAGGCGTTTTTTATTCGACTAACTTTTAAACTCATAAACTTTTAAACTTCTAAACAAAAACTTATCTTTGCACCTTATTTCAAATTCATATTGATGAACAAATTATTAATAGTAGGAACAGTAGCTTTTGATGCTATTGAAACACCTTTCGGAAAAACAGATAAAATTTTAGGTGGAGCCGCAACTTACATTGGTTTGGCGTCTAATTTTTTTAATGTAGATGCAGCAGTAGTTTCTGTGGTAGGAGAAGATTTTCCAAAGGAATATTTAGATTTATTAGAAAGTAAAGGAGTAAATATCGAAGGAATTGAAATCGTAAAAGGTGGAAAAACTTTCTTTTGGAGTGGAAAATACCACAACGATTTAAATTCTCGCGACACTTTAGTTACCGAATTAAACGTTTTGGCTGATTTTAATCCAGTGGTGCCACAAGCCTACAAAAATTCTGATGTCGTTTTATTAGGTAACTTACATCCAATTGTACAATCAGGTGTTTTAAACCAAATGTCTGAAAGACCAAAATTAGTCGTTTTAGATACGATGAACTTTTGGATGGATTGTGCGTTACCAGAGTTATTAGACGTAATCAAACGTGTAGATGTAATCACTATCAACGATGAAGAAGCGCGTCAGTTATCAGGAGAATATTCTTTAGTAAAAGCGGCAGCTAAAATTCATACAATGGGACCAAAATATGTGGTTATCAAAAAAGGAGAGCACGGAGCCTTATTATTCCATAATAAAGACGTATTCTTTGCTCCAGCTTTACCATTAGAAGAAGTGTTTGATCCAACAGGTGCTGGTGATACTTTTGCTGGTGGTTTTGCAGGTTACATTGCACAATCAGAAAATATTTCATTTGGAAACATGAAAAATGCCATTATTTATGGTTCTAACTTAGCATCATTCTGTGTGGAGAAATTTGGAACTGAAAGAATGGAAAATTTAGATAGAAAAGAGGTAAACACACGTTTACAGCAATTCAAATCTTTAACACAATTCGAAATTGAATTAGACGAATAAAAACGTGCCTCGAATTTTCGGGGCATTTTTTGTTTGAAAAATAATAAATAAAACACTTAAAGATATAGTTAATTTTCTATGAATCTATGTGTAAAAAAAGATAATACAACAACCTACAACAACACAACTACTTATGAGTGATGCAATCAAACACGAGTGTGGAATTGCCCTTCTTCGATTAAAAAAACCGTTAGAATTCTACAAAGAAAAATACGGATCAGCTTTCTATGGGGTACAAAAAATGTACTTATTAATGGAAAAGCAACACAATCGCGGTCAAGATGGTGCCGGATTGGCTAGCATAAAATTAGATGTAAATCCAGGAGAACGATACATTAGTCGTGTTCGTTCAAATGATGCCCAGCCAATTAAAGATATTTTTGCCCAAATTAATGAACGTATTAGTGGTGAGTTAGAGGTAAATCCTGAATATCAAAACAATGTGGCGCTTCAAAAACAAAACATTCCATATGTGGGCGAAGTGTTTTTAGGTCACGTTCGTTATGGAACTTTTGGTAAAAACAGCATTGAAAGTGTTCACCCTTTTTTACGTCAAAACAATTGGATGCATCGAAATTTAATCGTTGCCGGAAATTTTAATATGACGAATGTTAAGGAGTTGTTTCAAAATCTTATTGATTTGGGCCAGCATCCAAAACAAATGGCGGATACCGTAACTGTAATGGAGAAAATAGGTCATTTCTTAGATGATGAAGTAACCCACTTATATAAAGAATGTAAGAATGAAGGGTATTCAAAAAAAGATGCTTCTCCAATTATCGGGGAACGATTGAATATCCAACGTATTTTAGAACGCGCTTCTCGTAATTGGGATGGGGGTTATGCTATGGCAGGTTTATTAGGGCACGGTGATTCTTTTGTCATGCGTGATCCTGCCGGAATTCGTCCAGCTTTCTTTTATGAAGATGATGAAATTGTAGTTGTAGCTTCTGAACGCCCAGTAATTCAAACGGTTTTTAATGTACCTTTTGAAAAAATTCAAGAATTAGATCCTGGAAGTGCTATTATCATCAAAAAGAATGGAAATGTTACTATAGAAGAAGTTAGAACTCCTTTGGTTAAGAAAGCATGTTCATTTGAACGCATATATTTCTCACGAGGTAGTGATGCCGAAATTTATCAAGAACGAAAGGATTTAGGTAAATTGATTTTTCCTAGTGTTCTAAAATCTATCGATAATGATACCGATAACACGGTTTTTTCTTATATACCTAATACTGCAGAAACGTCATTTTACGGTATGTGTGAAGCGGCTCAAGATTTTTTAAATCAAAGAAAAGCAAAAGCAATTATTGAGCAAAAAGATACTTTAACAGAGGATTCGTTAAAAGAATTGCTTTCCGTTAAAATTAGAACCGAGAAAATTGCAATTAAAGACGCAAAATTACGAACATTCATTACTGAAGATAGTAGTCGTGACGACCTAGTTGCACACGTATATGATGTAACGTATGGAGTGGTAAAGCCAACTGATAATTTAGTCATTATTGATGATAGTATTGTGAGAGGTACAACTTTAAAACAAAGTATCATTAAAATGATGGACCGATTACGTCCTAAGAAAATTGTGGTTGTTTCTTCTGCTCCTCAAATTCGTTATCCTGATTGTTACGGAATTGATATGGCAAAATTAGAAGGTTTGGTTGCGTTTAGAGCAGCTTTAGAGTTGTTGAAAGAGCGTAATTTATATCATATAGTTGAAGAGGTTTACCAAAAATCGAAAGCACAAGAAGATTTCAGCGATGCTGATGTAGTAAATTATGTAAAAGAAATCTACGCGCCTTTTTCAGATCAAGAAATCTCAGATAAAATTGCCGAAATGTTAACTCCAGAAGGTACAAAAGCTGAAGTAAAAATTATCTATCAAACGGTAGCTGATTTGCACAAAGCATGCCCGAAAAACTTAGGAGATTGGTATTTCACTGGAGATTATCCAACAAATGGAGGAAACCGAGTGGTAAACCGAGCATTTATGAATTTTTATGAAGGAAAAGACGCACGTGCTTATTAAAATGTTGTATTTCATCGGATTTTTTTTCCATATAACAATTTTATTAAGGAAAAAATTAAAGATATCATAAATTAGCCAAACGAAATAAAATTAGTAGGTTAAGTTTTATCGTAAATTTGGGGCAAAAAGGGTGAAAGAAATTTCACTCTTTTTTTTATTTCTACAAAAAAGAGCAGTTTATCGGATTTTTATGTAATTCATCAATTTTTTTACAATCGTTTCAAAAAGTTGCAATACTTTAGCTCTACCAGAAAATTAGTAGGTTAAGTTTTATGGTAGATTTGGGGCAAAAAGGGTGGAAGAAATTTCACCTTTTTTATTTTAATAAACTTGGTAACAAAAAAGGCGAAGATTTTTCAATCCTCGCCTTTTTTAATTTTATTTATTTTTGATTATTTCGCTGAAGCAAAACGTTTTGCAACTTCAGCCCAGTTAATTACATTAAAGAAAGCTTCAATATAATCAGGACGACGGTTTTGATAATTTAAATAGTAAGCATGTTCCCAAACATCCATTCCTAAGATTGGTTGTCCACCACAAGCCACACCTGGCATTAATGGATTGTCTTGGTTAGGAGTAGAACAAACTTCTAATTTTCCATCTTTAACACATAACCAAGCCCATCCTGAACCAAAACGAGTAGCTCCTGCTTTAGCGAATTCAGCTTTAAAAGCATCAAAAGAACCAAAGGTAGCATCAATTGCAGCAGCTAAATCACCTGTTGGTAATCCACCACCATTTGGCGACATAATTTCCCAAAACATTGTGTGATTGTAGTGTCCACCTCCATTATTACGAACAGCCATGTTGTTCATGTCTAAGTTTTTCATTAAATCTTCAATAGATTTTCCATCTAAATCTGTTCCTGCAATAGCTGCGTTTAAGTTAGTAACATATGCATTGTGGTGCTTAGAATGGTGAATTTCCATAGTTCTAGCATCAATATGTGGTTCTAATGCATCGTAAGCATAAGGTAATTGTGGTAATTCAAAAGCCATAATATTTTATTTTTAGATTATTAAAATTTTTACCAAATTTACAAATTAAACTTCGTATTGAAAAATAGATAGTTCTTATACCACTATTATTAAGATAAATATAACATTTGAATACAACCGCATTTGCCATATACGACGCTTCGGCTGGCTCCGGAAAAACTTACACGCTAACTAAAGAATATTTAAAAATTCTTTTTTTAGCAAAAAATGACGATGCCTATCGAAAAATTTTAGCCATTACGTTTACCAATAAGGCGGTTGAGGAAATGAAAACCCGAATAGTCTCGAGTTTGTACCAATTTTCACTGGATACTACTTCAGACAAAGCAATGGAGTTGCTAAAAGATGTTGCTTTTGAAACCAAATTGAGTATCGCTACTTTAAAAGATAAATCGAAAGCCATCATTAAAAATATCATTCATAATTATGCGGCGTTTGATATTTCAACGATTGATAAATTCACACACAAAGTCATCCGAACGTTTGCACAAGATTTGAATTTGCCACCCAATTTTGAAGTTTCATTAGAAACGGATTCGCTTTTACAAGAAGCAATTGATCTAGTGATTTCTAAAGCGGGTGATGATCCAAACTTAACCAAATTACTAATCGAATTTTCAAAAGAAAAAACAGATGACGATAAAAATTGGGACATTTCTGCCGAATTATTAAAGGTGGCCCAACTGATTACCAACGAAAACAATTCGGAAGAAATTAAAGAATTATCGGAAAAAAGTATTGATGATTTCGGAATAGTAAAAAAGAAATTACATGAAGAAATCAAACAATTAAAAAGCGATTGTAAAGCAATTGCTCAAAGTGTCTTGGAATTGATTGATGGAAATGGTGTTGCTCGAAAATCGTTTTATTCCAGTTATGTAACCAATCATTTAGAAAAAATCGTATCAGAAAAAATCGCTATAAACGAAACCATAATTAATTATTTAGACGGAACAAAACCAGCATATTCAAAGACAATTCCACAATCCGATAAAGATTTTATTGATGAAAACGCTTCCGAAATTTTAGCTTCTGTTATTGCAATTAATGAAAAAGTCGGAAAAATTTCCATGTACGAAGCTTTTCTGCAAAACTTAAATCCGTTGTCGTTATTAAACACGATTTATCAAGAATTCAAGCAAATTCAGGAAGAACAAAATTTAGTTTCAATTTCCGATTTTAATAAAATCATTCACAACGAAATTCAAAACCAGCCAGCGCCTTTTATTTATGAGCGTTTGGGTGAAAAATACCGTCATTATTTTATTGATGAATTTCAGGATACTTCAGTGATGCAATGGCAAAATTTAATTCCGTTAATCGATAATGCCTTGTCAGGTCAGGATGATTTTGGGCAACAAGGAACCTTAATGTTGGTGGGCGATCCAAAACAAGCGATTTACCGTTGGCGAGGAGGGAAAGCTGAACAATTTATTGATTTAGCGAAAGAAGATGCAAAACACAATCCATTTTCTAATAAAGATAAAGAAACGCTTCGTTTAGGAACGAATTACCGCAGTTTTTCCGAAGTCATTCAGTTTAACAACGCGTTTTTTAAGCAATTAGCTGATAAATTTGAAAATCCAGATTATAAAAATCTCTACGAAAACTTATCACATCAAGAAATCAATTCTAAAATTGGCGGTTATGTGAATTTATCTTTCATCGAAGTGCCAGAAGACGAAACCGAAGTAGAAGGTTTTGATTCGGATAACGATACCATTTCGGTAAAAGATAAATTTTATTTGAATCAAACGTTGAAAACCATTGAAAAATGTATTTCAAACGGATTTGAATACAAAGACATAGTTTTACTTACGCGAACGAAAGCACCCGGAATCAAATTAGCGAATTTCTTAACTGAAAATAGTGTTCCGATTTTATCTTCGGAAACCTTATTAATTCAAAATGCAACCGAAGTGAAGTTGTTGATTGCGTTGCTTCGCTATTTGAAAAATCCAAAAGACGATGAATCAAAAGCTTATTTCTTGTATTTCATTGCAAAATATTTGCAATCGGAATTGGAAATTCATGATTTCATTTTGGCTGCCAAAGATAAAAATCCGGAGGAATTAGAAACGTTTTTAAAAACCATCGGAATTGAAATTTCGTTCAAAAATTGCAAGAAAAAATCGTTGTATGAAGCAGTTGAAATTTTGATTGCAACTTTTTTGAATGATAAAGTCAATACTTCCTATTTGCAATATTTCTTGGATTTAGTGTTGGAAAAAGATGTAAAGTCGCAATCTAGTATTTCCGATTTTTTAGAGTATTGGGATAAAATTGGCTACCAAAAAAGTATTCCATCTCCAGAAGGAACGAATGCGGTTCGCATCATGACGATTCACAAATCGAAAGGTTTGGAGTTTCCAGTGGTGATTTTTCCGTTCGCAGAAGAAAATTTTTCGAGTAAACCAAAAGACAAATTATGGATTCCGTTAGAAGATGCGAATGTGGATTTTCCGAAAGCGCTTATCAACAATAAAAAAGAAGTTGAAAAATACGGAAGCGAAGCAAAAGTGATTTTTCAAACCAAAAATCAAGAAGAAGTCTTAGATACGATTAACGTTTTATATGTAGCTTTAACAAGAGCGGAAGAACAATTGTATGTGATTTCAAACAAACTGAAAACTAAAAAAGGCGATTTAGTTACCAATAATTTGTCATATTATTTTCTGGAGTTTTTACAGAATATCGGAAAATACGAAGAGACCAAATCAGAATATGAGTTTGGAAATTCAACCCGAATTTCAAAAAACAAATTTCACGAAGGCAATCACAATCAAATCGTAATTGTTGCAAATAAACTAAATCCAAAAAACATCAAAATTGCACAGCGCGAAGCTTTAATGTGGGGAACGATGCAACAAGACGCGATTACTTTTGGTAATATTCTCCACGAAATTATGGCATTTATTCATACCAAAGACGATGTGGATTTGGCCATTCAAAAAACGACAGAATTGGGATTGATTACGTTTTCTCAAAATGCAATATTTAAAGAAACAATTGAAAAAATTGTAAATCATCCTGAATTAAAAGATTATTTTGTATCGGATGTAAAAGTATTTAACGAGCAAAATATCATAAAAAAAGCTGCCAAAACCATCAAACCCGACAGGGTAGTGTTGAAAGGGAATCAAGCTTATTTATTAGATTACAAAACAGGAGAAAAGCACAACAAACACAAAGTGCAATTGGAAGAATACGAAATGGCATTACAAGAAATGAACTATATCGTTGCAAAAAAAGCACTTGTATATGTAGGAGAAAGTATAGAAATAGTAACTTTGTAATTCTAAACAACAAACTAGTAACAATAAACATATTATGTACGGAAAAATCCAACAACACCTACAAAACGAATTGGCCACTATAAAAGAAAGTGGATTATACAAAAAAGAACGCATTATTACTTCACCTCAAGGAGCAGAAATCACCATTTCGACTGGAGAAAAGGTTTTAAACTTTTGCGCAAATAATTATTTAGGACTTTCTTCACATCCAGAAGTAGTGCAAGCTGCGAAAGATGCTTTAGATTCTCATGGTTTCGGAATGTCATCAGTACGTTTTATTTGTGGAACTCAAGATATTCACAAAGAATTAGAACAAAAAATCGCTAATTTCTACGGAACAGAAGATACTATTTTATACGCAGCTGCTTTTGATGCTAATGGTGGTGTTTTCGAGCCTTTATTAGGAGAAGAAGATTGTATTATTTCCGATTCATTGAATCATGCTTCTATTATTGATGGTGTTCGTTTGTGTAAAGCAGCTCGTTACCGTTACGAAAATAATAATATGGAAGACTTAGAGCAACAGTTAATCAAAGCAACTGAAGCCGGTCATCGTTTTAAATTAATTGTAACCGACGGAGTTTTCTCAATGGACGGATTAGTAGCGCCATTAGATAAAATTTGTGACTTAGCTGATAAATATGATGCTTTGGTAATGGTAGATGAGTGTCATGCTGCTGGTTTCATAGGAGCTACAGGAAAAGGTACATTAGAAGCTAAAGGTGTTATGGGACGTGTAGACATCATTACCGGAACGCTTGGAAAAGCACTTGGTGGTGCCATGGGAGGTTATACCACAGCTAAAAAAGAAGTGATTGAAATTTTACGTCAACGTTCACGTCCTTATTTGTTTTCAAATTCATTGGCACCATCAATTATTGGAGCATCATTAAAAGTTTTTGAACTATTAGAAAAAGACACAACACTTAGAGATAAGTTAGAATGGAATACCAATTATTTCAAAGCCGGATTAAGAAAAGCGGGTATTGATTTCATTGATGGAGACTCTGCAATTGTGCCTGTAATGTTGTACGATGCCAAATTATCTCAAATAATGGCAGAAGAATTATTGAAAAAAGGAATCTATGTAATAGGATTTTTCTTTCCAGTTGTTCCAAAGGATAAAGCACGTATTCGCGTACAATTATCAGCGGCACACACACAAGAACATTTAGATAAGGCAATTATGGCTTTTACAGAAGTTGCAAAGAATTTAGGAATAATCAAGTAAAATCTTATGAAAAAGTAATTTTTTTTAACAAAACTTTTTGTAGTTTAAAAAAACATATTACTTTTGCTGTAATTATAACGCATTGTAATTAAATAAATCAAGTATGAAACATTTAAAATTATTTGCTGCCGCTTTATTGTTTGCAGGTATGTCAACTCAAGCACAAGACAGCAACAATCCGTGGGCAATCTCTTTTGGTGCTAACGGAGTAGACACTAAAGTAAGTGCTGTTGGAAACGATAGTCCAAAGTGGATACAATTAGGTAATGTAAGTGAAAACTGGAACATTTTACCTTCTGTATCTTATTTAAACGTATCTAGATATGTTGGAGATGGTTTCTCTTTCGGTGTAACAGGGTCAGTTAATAAAATTGACAAAATGGTTTACAGAGTTCCAGGTACTGGTTCAACTGATATGGTAGTAAATCCTGGAGATTTATCTTACTATGCTTTTGATGCAACAATCAAATACAGCTTTATGGATATGATTGGAACTAAATGGTTTGACCCATCACTTAACATTGGTGGAGGTTACAACTTCTTTGGTGATGCATCTGCAGGAACTGTAAACGGAGGTGTAGGAATTACTTTTTGGTTCTCTGAACAAGTTGGTATCCAATTACAATCTGTTTATAAACATTCATTTGATGATAACAGAGTTCCAGATATGGATGTTCCAACACACATTCAACACTTTGCTGGTTTAACTTTCAAATTTGGAGGTAAAGATACAGACGGTGACGGAATCTATGACAAAAATGACGCATGTCCAGAAGAAGCTGGTTTACCAGAATTCAATGGATGTCCAGATAATGATAAAGACGGAATCCAAAATTCAGAAGATGCTTGTCCAGATGAGGCAGGAACTAAAGAATTAAACGGATGTCCAGATAACGATGGTGACGGAATCATCAATTCTGAAGATGCTTGTCCAGAAGATAAAGGTACAAAAATGATGAATGGTTGTCCTGATGCTGATGGTGACGGTGTTGCTGATAAAGATGATAATTGTCCTACTGTAGCAGGTGCTAAAGAAAATGCTGGTTGTCCTTGGCCTGATACTGACGGTGACGGTGTTGCTGATAAAGATGACAAATGTCCTACTGTAGCTGGAACAGTTGCTAACAATGGTTGTCCAGAAGTATCTGATGATACAATGAAAAAATTAAACGACTATGGTAAAACTATTTTGTTTAACTCTGGTAAAGCTTCTTTCCAAAAACAAACAATTCCAGTTTTACAAGCAATGACTGCTATCTTAAAAGAGTATCCAACTGCTAAATTCTCTTTAGAAGGTCATACAGATAGTACAGGTTCTGAAGCTTCTAATCAAAAATTATCAGAAGAAAGAGCTGCTGCTGTTAAAAACTTCTTAATTGAAAACGGTATCGATGCTTCTAGATTAACTTCTAAAGGTTTTGGTGAAACTATGCCAGTAGATTCTAACAAAACTTCTAAAGGTAAAGCTAACAACAGAAGAGTTGAAGTGAAATTAGTAAAATAATTTCTTTCTAAAATATAATAAGAAACGTCCCGATTTATCGGGACGTTTTTTTTATTTTTATAAAATGAAAACAATTACTTTTTTAGATAAGTTAAGCCAAGCTATTTTATCACAATCTGATATTGAATTATCAAATTGTCTAATTGTTTTACCTAATAAAAGAGCCAAAGTATTTCTTTTAGAAAGTCTTAAAAATCAATTAGAAAAAACTTCGTTTGCTCCTACAATCATCAGTATTGAAGATTTTATTCAAGATATTTCAGGTTTGCGTACGATCGATTCAATTGAATTGTTATTCGAATTCTATGAAGTCTATCTTTCCGTTACCGAAAAAACCAAACAAAAATCGTTTGAAGAATTCGCCACTTGGGCAAAAACAGCTATTCAAGATTTTAATGAAATCGATCGCTATTTGTTAGATCCAAATCATGTTTTTTCCTATTTAGAAGATATTGAAGCATTAAAAAGATGGAATTTACAACCCCAAGATAAAACACAATTAATTTCATCTCATTTAGAGTTTTGGGCTAAATTACCCTTGTATTACGAATCGTTTTACAATCATTTATTAAAAAAGGGAATCGGTTATCAAGGTTTATTGTATAGACAAGCAGTTAAAAACTTAATTCCTTTTACAACAACAATATCTAATCAAATCTATTTTGCTGGATTTAATGCCTTAAATCAAGCAGAGGAACGAATATTTAAACATTTAGCAACTGAAAATAAAGCCAAAATTTATTGGGATATCGATGCCGTTTTTTTAAACGATTCGTATCATGATGCTGGTTTGTTTATCCGTAAATTCAAAAAAGAATGGAAGCCTTTCGTAAATCAAGATTTCGAATGGGTTGTAAATCATTTCAGCGAACAGAAAAATATTGAAATTATTGGAACTCCTAAAAGCATTGGTCAAGCCAAAATTGTAGGAACTATTATTGAAAAAATTCAAACCGAAAATTCAAATTTAGAAAATACTGCGGTTGTTTTAGGTGATGAAAACCTATTGCTTCCTGTTTTATACGGTTTACCAGAATCGGTTGATGCATTGAATATTACGATGGGTTATCCGAGTAAAAATAATCCTGCGCAACTCTTGATTAGCAAGTTGTTTAAGTTGCATTCGAATGCCAAACAACGAAATGAGAAAATCTATACATTCTACTACAAAGAAGTTTTAGATATTCTAAATCATCCTTTGGTAGAACCCTATTGCAAAGTGGAAGAAGTGGTAAAAGTGATTAATAACAACAATTTCACCTTCTTTTCCAATCAAAAATTATTCAGTTTATTCGAAGAGAAATATCCAAACATAGAAAATAAATTCTTTGAGCTATTATTTACTAGATGGGACGATTCAATTTCTTGTATTTTAGCGAATTTAAATGCTATTTTACTAACAGTAAAATCTCATTTAAGTAATGATGATGCCGAAGAAAAAGTAACCAAAGCTTTTGTGTATTCAGTATTTAAAACGATAAATAAATTAACTAATTATCACGAAACCTATAATCAAATTGAAAGCTTACAGTCATTACAATCGATTTATAAGCAAATTATCGATTTAGCGGAAGTTACTTTTGAAGGCGAACCTTTGAGTGGTCTTCAGGTAATGGGTGTTTTAGAAAGCCGCGTATTGGATTTTGAAAATGTAATTATTACTTCGGTAAATGAAGGTAAATTTCCTGCTGGAAAATCGCAAAACTCATTCATTCCCTATGATGTGAAAAAGGAATTAGGTTTGCCAACTTACAAAGAAAAAGATGCCATTTATTGCTATCACTTTTACCATTTATTATTGCGTGCAAAAAACATTTGGTTGCTTTATAATACCGATAATGAAGGAATTGATGCTGGTGAAAAAAGTCGTTTCGTTACCCAATTAGAAATCGAGAAACAACCAAAGCATAATATCACAAGTACCATTTACAACGCCGTTTTACCTGAAAAAGCATACGAGCCCGTAACGATTCCAAAAACAGATAAAATTCTAACACGTTTGCACGAAATCGCAACCGATAAAGGGTTTTCGCCATCATCGTTGACAAATTATATTCGAAATCCGCTACAATTTTATATGCAACGTATTTTACGAATAAACGAAGCCGAAGAAGTAGAAGAAAATATCGCGGTAAATACGTTGGGAACTATTATTCACAATGCGTTGGAAGAATTGTATAAGCCGTATTTGAATCAGTATTTAGCATTGCATCATATTGAAGCGATGGAAGCCAAAATTGATGATGTGATTCTAAAACATTTCAAAGAAATTTATAAAGAAGGCGAAATCACCAAAGGGAAAAACCTGTTGGCATTTGAAGTAGCGAAACGAAATGTTTACAATTTTCTGCAAATGGAAAAGAAAGATATCGAAGAAGGTCAAGCTATAAAAGTTTTGCTGTTGGAAGCGAGTTTATCTTGTGAAATTGAAGTAAAATCGTTACCATTTCCAATAAAAATCGCAGGTAAAGTCGACCGAATTGAAGAGCGAGAAGGCGCCATCAGAATTATCGATTATAAAACCGGAAAAGTAGATGGAAACAGCTTAAAAATTCAAGATTTTGGTGATTTGACTTCCGATATAAAAAATGAGAAAATCATTCAGTTGTTGTGCTATGCCTTGATGTTTGAAAATCACGAGTTAAAACAAAATCGAGAAGTTTCAGCTGGAATTGTTTCATTCAAAAATATGAAAAACGGTTTTTTACCTTTCGGATTAGGAAAAGGAAAAGATGCTGATATTGTTATTTCAAACGAAATTTTAGACGATTTTAAAGCAGAACTAGAAAAATTGATTGTAGAAATTTTCAATACAGAAATTCCGTTTAAGGAAAAAGTATAATTTGCCCCAGATTAAAAGATTTACACAGATTCCAAAATCCTTCTAATCTGTGAAATCTGTGGCTAATTTATTATGTGTTTATTTTACTTTCTTAGTGGATAAATGTTTTTTTAAACATAAGGTTGTATTGAACCACAAAGGACAAAAAGTAATTACACGAAGTTCACAAAGCTTTGTGTAAATTGTGCCTTCATCGTGCTCTTAGTGGTTAAACCCTTTTCAAAAACCCACTCAAAACCGCCAATAATTCCGTCTGATTTTCAAAGTGACTCATGTGACCGTCTTCAAACGTAGTAAGTTGTACTTGCGTGCCTTCGATTTGTTCTAAATTGTCATCATAATTCAAAACTGGATCTTTTTTACCTAAAATAAGTTGGATTGGATAAGGCGCAAAATGCAAAATAACTTCGCGGTCTTTTCTGATTTTCATGCCTTCTAAAGCGGCAACGATTCCTTGATGTGGTGTTTTTAAAGCTTCTAATTTTACTTCTTCAATAATGTCAGCTAAACGTTCGCGATTGTCTTCACTGAACAAATTAGCAATACTCATGCGAATAAAAGCTGAATAGTTTTGCTTCACGGCAATAATAGCACGTTCACGATTTGCTTTTCGTTCGTCGCTATCTGCTCTTGAAGTGGAGTTTTGTAATACAATTCCTTTGACATTATCAGGATACAATTCGGCGAAAGCCAATGCGATATAACCACCCATTGAATGTCCAATTAAAACCGCTTTTCTGATTTTTAATTCGTGCAACACATGATGCACCATGTCGGCTTGGTCTTCCATAGTGTGGACATAACCCAAACATTCTGTTTCGCCATGACCTAATAAATCAATCGTAATGATGCGGTATTTCTTCACCAATTCAGGAATAAACGCCTTCCACATCGATTGATTTTCCAAAAAGCCATGCAATAAAACCACAGCCGTTCCTTTTCCTTGGTCGGTGTAACTGATTTTGGTGTTTTTGAAGTTGGTGGTTTTCATGAGGGCAAAGTTAGGGTTTAAACGCAAATTCCGAAACTTCGGAACCAAAGTTTTTTCGCGAAGTAAGCTAAGTTTGAAAATAAAAAAACGGCTCACATTTCTGCAAGCCGTATATACTGTAAACTGAGACTGAGACTGAAAACTAACTATTCATTATCGCTTCAATCTCTTCAATTTCAATCGGAATATTACGCATTAAGTTGAATGCAGCGCCTTTTTCTTGAATTACCATATCGTCTTCTAGACGAATACCAAAACCTTCTTTCGGAATGTAAATTCCAGGTTCAACTGTGAATACCATGTTAGCTTGCATAGGTTCGTGTAATAATCCGTAATCGTGTGTGTCTAATCCCATGTGGTGAGACGTTCCGTGCATGAAATATTTTTTATACGCTGGCCAATCTGGATTTTCGTTTTGAACGTCTGCTTTGTCTAATAATCCTAAACCAAGTAATTCCGAAGTCATGATTTTACCCACTTCTACATGATACTGTTTCCATAACGTTCCTGGAACCAACATTTTCGTAGCTTCATTTTTTACATTTAAAACCGCTTGATAAACCGCTTTTTGTCTATCCGTAAAACGACCTGAAACTGGAACCATACGTGTCATATCGCTTGAATAATTAGCATATTCTGCACCAACGTCTAATAAAATTAAATCGCCTGCTTTACATTGTTGGTTGTTTTCGATGTAGTGCAACACATTTGCGTTATTTCCAGAAGCAATAATTGGTGTGTACGCAAAACCTTTCGAACGATTTCTTAAAAATTCATGAGCAAATTCGGCTTCGATTTCGTACTCCATAACACCTGGCTTTACGAAATTCAAAACGCGTCTAAAACCTTTTTCAGTGATATCACATGCTTTTTGGATTAAATCCAATTCTTCGCTTTCTTTTACTGAACGCAATCTTTGTAAAATAGGATTCGATTTTTCTACTTTATGAGCAGGATAATTTTCTTTCCACCATTTAATAAAACGCGCTTCACGAGTTTCCGTTTCGATAACGGCTCTGTAATGTTCGTTAGTGTTGATATAAATCGTATCGGCATACGCCATGATTTCTTTCAATGTTTTGTGGAAATCTTGTAACCAAATCACCGATTTAATTCCAGAAACTTCAAAAGCTCGTTCTTTCGTAAGTTTTTCACCTTCCCAAATAGCGATATGCTCATTCGTTTCTTTTAAGAATAAAATTTCTTTCAAATGTTCGTAAGGAGCATCTGGGAAAAGCAATAAAATACTTTCTTCTTGGTCTACGCCAGATAAATATAAAATATCTCGATGTTGTGCAAAAGGTAGAGTAGAATCGGCAGAAACCGGATAAATGTCGTTTGAATTGAATACCGCAACGCTATTAGGTTTCATTTGAGCCGTAAATTTAGCTCTGTTTTTGATGTACAAATTGCGGTCTATTTGATGGTATTTCATGTTGTAAATATTTTTTAATGTTTAAATTTTAACCACATAGATACATAGGTTTCTCTAAAAAGTTTTAGAAAAACATAGCATTTCATTTTAAGATAGTTTGAACTATGTTAACTAAAATTAATAAAATGCCTTCTCTAAAGAATCAAAATTCTATGTTTCTATGTGTTTAAAAAATGTTTTCCAAAAATAAAAAGATAAAAATGAAAAGTTGTTAAATACTTTAGAAATTTTGTAGAAGTGTAATGTTTTGGCTAATTTTCAACAAAATTTTTCAAGATGAAGCAAATTACTATCCTGTTTTTATTGATTGTGCAATCGGCAATCGCTCAAAATTCGTTGTTTAATCAAGTGGAAGCTAAGAATATCGGGCCAACGATTATGAGTGGTCGTGTGGTAGATTTAGCAGTAAATCCGAAAAATCCAACTGAATTTTATGTCGCGTATGCTACAGGCGGACTTTGGTACACCAATAACAACGGAACTTCTTTTTCGCCAGTGATGGATTCGGCGGAAACTGTTAATTGTGGTTCGTTTACAGTGGATTGGAACTCAGGAACAATTTGGGTTGGAACAGGTGAAGTGAATGCTTCGCGTTCTTCTTATGCTGGAGTGGGTGTTTTAAAATCTTCGGATAAAGGAAAAACTTGGGATAATTTAGGATTAAAAGATTCGCATCATATCAGCCGAATTTGGGTCAACCCAAGTAATTTGAATGAAATTGTAGTCGCTGCTGTTGGACACTTATATACAACTAACAAAGAACGTGGGATTTATAAGTCAACTGATGGCGGAAAATCGTGGAAACAAACTTTGTTTGTAGCTGAAGATGCTGGAATTATTGATTTAGCGGTTTCGAAAACTAATCCAAAAATCATGTTTGCGGCGTCATGGCAAAAAGATAGAAAAGCTTGGCATTTTGATGGTGATGGAGAAAAATCGGGTATTTATAAGAGTGAAGACGGCGGAAATTCTTGGAAATTAGTAACCACAAAAGAAAGTGGATTTCCTGCGAATGAAGGTGTGGGAAGAATTGGTTTAGCGATGTTCAGTGAAAATGTAATTTATGCGGTTTTAGATAATCAGAACAAACGACCAAAAACGGTTTCAAAAAATAAATTGACTACGATGTTGTCAACTCCAGGTGCAGATTTCATGGAAATTTCGAATAAAGAATTGAACATTGCATTGAAAGAAAGTGGTTTTAGAGATAAATATCGTGCTGAGAATATTAAAAATTGGGTTGCCGATAATAATATGGAACCAAAAGAAGTTTTAGCGGTTTTATCGGATGCTAATAAAGCTTTATTTGAAACCGAAGTTATTGGTTGTGAAGTATATAAATCGGAAGATGGTGGAAAATCTTGGAAGAAGACAAATCAGAATTATATTGACGATATGTATTATACCTATGGTTATTACTTCGCGAATATTTCGGTAGATGAAACCAATCAAAATCGGGTTTATATTGGTGGTGTTCCATTATTGTTTTCGGAAGATGGTGGAAAAACTTTTACTGCCATTTCTAAAGAAAACGTGCATGCCGATCATCATGTAACTTGGATTAATCCCGAAAATCTAAATCATATTATCAACGGAAATGATGGTGGTGTAAATATTTCTTACGACAACGGAGCAAATTGGATTAAATGCAATAACGAAGCATTAGGTCAATTGTATGCAGTAAATGTCGATTATCAAGAAAATTATCATGTGTATGGTGGTTTACAAGATAATGGCGTTTGGTTCGGACCAAATAACTATTCGCACAATGTGGCTTGGCATCAAGATGGGAAATATCCGTATCAAGAATTAATTGGTGGCGATGGCATGCAAATTCAGATTGATAGTAGAAACCCTAATGTGGTTTTTACTGGATATCAATTTGGAAACTACTACAAAATCAATCAAAAAGAAGGCAAGTTTGATTATATCACGCCAAAAGCGCCAAATCCCGAAACTTCGGGAGAAAAACCGTATCGTTTTAATTGGCAAACCCCAATTTTATTGTCTTCACATAACCAAGATATTTTATACATGGGTTCTAACTTCTTACACCGTTCTATGAATCAAGGGGAAACTTGGGAACGAATTTCAGGCGATTTAACCAATGGTGCAAAAGAAGGAAATATAGCTTTTGGAACAATTACTACTATTTCAGAGAGTAAATTTCAATTTGGATTGCTTTATGTTGGTTCTGATGATGGAAAAATCCATGTTTCGAAAGATGGCGGTGTTTCTTGGCAATTGATTTCGGGTAATTTGCCTCAGAATTTATGGGTTTCAAGAGTTGTGGCTTCGTCTCATAAAAAAGAAAGAGTTTATGTTACTTTGAATGGGTACAGAAACGATAATTTTGATAGTTATGCTTTTGTTTCGGAAGATTTTGGTGCGACTTGGACTTCAATTTCAAACGGATTAACGCAAGCGGTTAATGTTATTGTTGAAGATTCGGCAAATGAAAATATTTTATATGTTGGTACTGATAATGGTTTGTTTATTTCGTTAGATAAAGGCGCAACTTGGCAAGATTTCTCAAATGGATTACCAAAAGTGGCAGTTCATGATGCGGTGATTCAAACGAAAGCAAAAGAATTAATCGTGGGAACTCATGGGCGTTCGATTTATAAAATGGATATTTCTAAAGTGCAAGAATTGACTAAGGAAGTTTTAGTTAAAAATCTGCATTTATTCAAAGTAAACGATAGAACAAAATCGGAAAGATGGGGGACTCAAAATTACGCTTGGGGAAAACCAAGTGAACCATCGCAAACAATTTCGTTTTATTCAAATGTTGATGGAATCGTGAACGTTTCGATTGCGAATGAATTTGGAATGATAGTTTATGATCAAAAAGTAGAAGCTAAAAAAGGATTGAATTCGTTTAATTTTGATTATTCGATGCCAAAAAGTGTAGCGGATAATTGGAATAAAAAAGACAAAAAAATTAAAATCAAAGCAGCGGAAAACAAGAAGTTTTATTTAGCTGTTGGTAAGTACAAATTAACCATTAGTAGAGATAAGTTCTCCGAAAGTAAATTATTTGAGATTTTAAGTCCAAAAAAGTAACCTTTTCTCACGGATTTATTAAATTTGAGCCTCTTTTTTTCATGCAGCTTACGGTTTGCTATTTATTTTTTGCTAAAATAGTATATATTACATGTTGAATGTAGTCTAAAACACTGATATTCAACGATAGTTAAATTCATTTTAAAATCATTATAAATTAGCGCTAAAAGGTTGTAGTTAATTTCAAATAGCCGTATTTTTGTTTGATTTTTTATAAAACTAGTACAATCAAATAATAATTATGGCAAAATCAGCACTATTGAAGTCGTCTATTGTAAAAAAATACTGGATGGCTCTTACAGGTTTATTTTTATGCTTGTTTTTGGCGGGTCATTTAGCTGGAAATCTTCAATTGATTTTTGGAACTAACCTGCAGTTTAATCAATACGCATTATTCATGACCACCAATCCGGCAGTTAAGTTACTTTCTTATCTTACCTACATTTCAATTATATTCCATGCTATTGATGGAATTATGTTGACAGTTCAAAACAAAAAAGCTAGACCTATTGGTTACGCAAAGACAGATGGTTCTTCTAGTAGTTTTGCATCAAGAAATATGGCGGTTTTAGGAACAGTTATTTTGGTTTTCATTGCTACTCACATGGTGAATTTTTGGGCAAAAATGCATTTTGATAAAAATATGCCTTTAATGGTTAAAGAAATTGAAGTGCAAGGAAACAAACAGAAGTTTTATGTGGGTACAGAAACTGGCCAATATTATCCAGTTGACCAAGTGGCAAAAGAAGGAGAAAAAGCAGATCCTACGACTATGATGCCAAAACAATTTGTTATCAAAAACAAAACAGAATTATATTACAGTCAGGCAGATGTTAAAACAGCAGATTTATATAAAGATTTACACAAATTAACTGTAGATTTCTTCAAAGATGCTAAATACGGATTGTATTTTACAATTGGTTATGTTTTAGCTATGTTGGCTTTAGCCTTCCATTTATGGCACGGGTTTCAAAGTGCATTTCAATCCATTGGGGTTAATAGCTCTAAATTTACACCTGTTATCAAGTTTGTTGGAAAAGCATTTGCAATACTAGTTCCATTATTGTTTGCAATCATTCCTATTTTCTTACACTTTAAAAAATAATCAACATCAGTATATATTATGAAGTTAGATTCTAAAATACCAGCGGGTCCATTAAAAGACAAATGGACTGATCATAAAAATCACTTGAAATTAGTTGCCCCAAATAATAGACCAAAAATTGATATTATTGTGGTAGGAACTGGTTTAGCAGGTGCTTCTGCAGCCGCTTCTCTTGGAGAAATGGGGTATAATGTAAAAGCATTCTGTTTTCAAGATTCTCCTCGTCGTGCGCACTCAATTGCGGCTCAAGGAGGTATCAATGCAGCAAAAAATTATCAAAATGATGGTGACAGTGTGTACCGTCTTTTCTATGATACAATTAAAGGTGGTGACTACCGTGCGCGTGAAGCAAACGTTCATCGTTTAGCAGAAGTTTCAGGTAATATTATTGACCAATGTGTAGCGCAAGGTGTTCCTTTTGCTCGTGAATATGGTGGAATGTTAGATAACCGTTCGTTTGGTGGAACGCAAGTACAACGTACTTTCTACGCTGCTGGACAAACAGGACAACAATTGTTATTAGGAGCATATTCAGCTTTATCAAGACAAATCGGGTTAGGACGTGTAAAAATGTACAACCGTCATGAGATGTTAGATTTAGTTAAAGTGGATGGAAAAGCTCGTGGAATTATTGCTCGTAACTTAATTACAGGAGAAATCGAAAGACATTCAGCTCATGCTGTTGTTATCGCTTCTGGAGGTTACGGAAACGTATATTTCCTTTCTACAAATGCAATGGGAAGTAACGTAACAGCTTCTTGGAAAATTCACAAGCAAGGAGCGTTATTTGCAAATCCATGTTATGTACAAATTCACCCAACATGTATTCCAGTTCACGGAACTAATCAGTCAAAATTAACGTTGATGTCTGAATCGTTACGTAACTCAGGTCGTATTTGGGTACCAAAGAAAAAAGAAGATGCTGAAGCAATCAGAGCTGGTAAATTAAAACCAACTCAAATTGCAGAAGAAGATAGAGATTACTACTTAGAAAGAAGATATCCTGCGTTTGGAAACTTAGTTCCTCGTGACGTGGCTTCAAGAGCTGCAAAAGAGCGTTGTGATGCTGGTTACGGTATCGAAGCTAACGATACTAATGAAGGTGTTTACTTAGATTTCTCAACGGAAATTCAAACTAAAGGTCGTCAAGCGGCTTATGCAAAAGGAAATCATAATCCAACTCCAGAAGAAATTACAGCTTTAGGTAAACAGTGGTTAGAAGAGAAATATGGTAACTTGTTTACGATGTATCAAAAAATCACAGATGAGAATCCTTATGAAACACCAATGAAAATTTATCCAGCAGTTCACTATACTATGGGTGGTGTTTGGGTTGATTATAACTTACAATCAACAATTCCAGGTTGTTTCGTAGCAGGAGAAGCTAACTTCTCTGACCACGGAGCTAACCGTTTAGGAGCTTCGGCTTTAATGCAAGGTTTGGCAGATGGATATTTCGTGTTACCATACACTATTTCTAACTATTTAGCAGACGAAATTAGAACAGGTAAAATTTCTACAGAATCTCCAGAATTCGCTGAAGCAGAAGCTAGAGTGAAAGATTCAATTAGTAAATTCTTAAACAACAATGGTACGAAGTCAGTTGATTATTTCCATAAAAAATTAGGTTTGATTATGTGGAATAAAGTAGGTATGGCTCGTAACGAAAAAGGATTAACAGAGGCTATTGCTGAAATCGCTCAATTAAAAGAAGATTTCTACAAAGATGTTTATGTTCCTGGAAGCGCAGACGAATTAAATCCTGAGTTAGAAAAAGCGTTAAGAGTTGCCGATTTCATCGAATTAGGACAGTTAATGGCAATGGATGCGTTACAACGTAAAGAATCTTGTGGTGGTCACTTCCGTGAAGAATATCAAGATGCTGAAGGTGAAACATTACGTGATGACGAAAACTTCAAATTTGTTGGAGCTTGGGAATATAAAGGTGATGACATCAGCAAAGAAGAGCTTCACAAAGAAGAATTGAAATACGAAGAAATTAAAATTGCAGCTAGAAATTATAAATAATAGATTATGAGTGCAGCTAAAAATATAAACATAAACCTTAAAATTTGGCGTCAAAAGAACGCTAGTTCAAAAGGAAGCATGGAAACTTATAAATTAGATAATGTTTCTACTGCAAGTTCGTTTTTGGAAATGTTAGACCAATTAAACGAGCAATTAATCAACGAAAAGAAAGAACCAGTAGCGTTTGATCACGATTGTCGTGAGGGAATTTGTGGTATGTGTTCTTTATACATCAATGGGCGTGCTCACGGACCTGATACAGGAATTACTACTTGTCAGTTACACATGAGAATGTTCAACGATGGCGATACAATCTACATCGAACCTTGGAGAAGTAAAGCGTTTCCAGTAATTAAAGACTTAGTGGTTGACAGAAGCGCTTTTGATAGAATTCAGCAAGCTGGTGGTTTCGTGTCGGTAAATACTTCTGGTAATACTATTGATGCTAATTCTATTCCAGTTCCTAAAGACGATGCCGACAAAGCGTTTGAAGCAGCAGCTTGTATTGGATGTGGAGCATGTGTGGCGACTTGTAAAAACGGTTCAGCGATGTTATTCGTTGGAGCTAAAGTATCGCAATATGCTTTATTACCACAAGGTAAAGTTGAAGCTACACAACGTGTTTTAAACATGGTTCGTCAAATGGACGAAGAAGGATTCGGAAATTGTACCAATACTGGAGCATGTGAAATCGAATGTCCAAAAGGGATTTCGTTAGAGAACATTGCACGTATGAACAGAGAATACTTAAAAGCTTCTTTGAAATAATACCATTTTGTCATTCTGACGAAGTAAAGAATCTAAACGCATTCATTTATTTGGATGCGTTTAATTTTTGATTAAATTCTAAATATAATTGATTCCTTCATTACTTTTTGAAATCCTTTGAAATCTAAAGAATGTTCATCAATTTAGAATAATTTTATAATATTCAGCAATATTTATTTAGACTTTATTGTTAATTTTATAAGAAAATTAAATTTTAAAATAACTTAAATATGATAAGATACTTGTTTTTTATACTTATTTTCAGCCTTACTTTACAAGCTCAGAATTTTGAAAAAGATATATTATTTAATCCTTATGTATTGCCTGAGAATAAATTTTATGTTGAAAACAAGCTTTCATTTTCAATTTTACAACCAGACCAAAAGTTAATAATAGTTGAAAATTATTTTTTGAATATAAACTATTCAAAAATAACAAGAATTAACCTCGACAACACTCTAGATACGACATTTAATTTGAATACTGAATTGAATGGTTTGGTTAAAGATATAGCACTTCAATCAGACGGTAAAATTATTATTGTAGGAAGTTTTACTACGTTTAATAATACACCTTCGAAATATATTGTAAGATTAAATCCTGATGGAACAAAAGATACTAGTTTTAACATCGGTACTAGCTTTAATACCTATGTAAATTCTAATTATCCATTTGTAAGTTCCGTTCAAATCAGACCAGATGGAAAAATTTTGGTAGGTGGTGATTTAATCAGTTATAACGGTGTTTATAAAAATTCTTTATTTTTACTTAATAACGATGGAACACTCGACAATGAATTTACACTAGATTCTACTCTAGGTGAAATATCTATTTCGAAAATAAAGTTGTTACCAAATGGAAAAATAATGCTTGCAAGCCAATTTTTTTCAAGTATTAAAAGATTAAATAATGATGGAACTTTGGATAATTCGTTTTTAAACACGGTTTATCTTAATCCAGCTTCCAACGGTGGAGGAACAGTTGTGAATGATTTTATTTTTCAACCTGATGGTAAAATAATAATTATTGGAAAATATGATAAAATCATGAATTTCAGTTATAGAGACATCTCACGAATTAATATAGACGGTACAATTGATACTACTTTTGATTCTAGAGGGTTTAATATTACAGTTCCATTAAGTAGCACCTCAGAAAATAATAGAAAAGGAATCACAGCAGCACTTTTACAACCAGACGGTAAAGTGATTATTAGTGGTAGTTTTAAAAAATATTACAATAATGCTATAAATAATATCTTAAGACTTGATGCTTTCGGAAATCTGGATACTTCTTTTTCTGGTGGTTTAGACAATGCTACTACTGAGTCAGAAGGGCTTTTCCAAACTTTTATAAATCAAATGTTTTATACTGCGGATAACGATATAATTGCAGTAGGACAGTTTAAAACATATAACGATGTTGCTACCGACAATATGGTTCGGATTAATAATGACGGTTCCAAAAATATTGATTTTAACAATATTTGTAGAGGCTTCAATGGATCTGTTGAATGTATAACCCAAACCAGTACTGGAAAAATAATTATTGGAGGCAATTTTAGAGCTTACAATGGCGTTGCAAGAGATCGCATAGTCCAATTAAATGCAGATGGAAGTTTAGATGCGACCTTTAATGCTCCGATGCACACTTTTATTGAAAATGATATACAGGCCAATGAAATTATAGCCCAGCCTGATGGTAAAATAATTGTTGCTTCTGGAGGACGATTTGTAAATGGTATAAAAGTAGGAGCGGTAGTTAGGCTTAATACAGATGGTAGTATAGACACTGACTTTAATAGTATGTCGGTTGAAAATGCTTATGGTACTCGCGGTTCTTGTACCTCAATAGCATTACAGTCAGATAGTAAAATTTTAGCAGCAGGAACGATTTATTTTGACACTAATATTAATCGAAAATTATTGAGATTAAATGCAGATGGGACACTTGATAATACTTTTGTTTTTGGTCCTTTAAGTACTTTTCAAAGCATTACAAAAATTATTTTACAACCGGATGGCAAGATTTTAGTTTTAGGAATTGTAGACACTTATAAAAGTAAAGTTATAAGGGTATTAGAGAATGGTGTTTTAGATGACACCTTTACTATGGCTTCATCTTTATACTTTCATCAAAATAAAAATTTATATATGTCATTGGATAACAATGGAAAAATTATACTAATTTCTGATTCACTTGGGAACAATAATTATAGAATATTCAGAATGAATAGCGATGGTAGTGTTGATACTTCATTTAACTTTACTGCGCTTACACCACATACTTATGGTAGATTTGCAGCAAATGCAACTTTACCTAATGGAAAAATAATCATTGGTGTACCTGGAAATATCGATATAAATAGAATAAAACAATTTAATTCAAATGGTTCTGCGGATTCTACTTTTGATATAGGCACAGGATTTAATGGCAATATTAATGTATTTTATTTACAACCTGATGGAGGTTTTCTTGTTGGAGGATATTTCAATAGTTTTCAAGGAGTAACAGAACGCTGTTTAGTTCGTTTAACCAACGAATCTTTTTTAAATATCAATTCAAATGAATCCATCAAAAAAACATTTTTATTTCCTAACCCTGTAAATAACATTTTGTATTTTTCTGATATAGAAGAGAATTCAAGCTATCAAATCACTACTTTATCAGGTCAAATTGTTCAAAAAGGAGTTTTTTTTAATAATCAAATTTCTGTAGAATCCCTTCAAAATCAAATGTATGTTATTAATATTCAAAACAGCAACAATATATATAGGTATAAATTTTTAAAAAAATAAATTGATACATTTAACCTTATTATTAAGTTAGTATGAAGCGTGTATATCTTTTGTTTTTCTTACTTTGTTCGATTGCTGTTTTATCACAAAATAATGTTTTAGTACTACAAAAATCAAATTCTAATTTCATTAAAGAAATTAAAGAGCATAAACGTATTAAAGTGTGGACAAAAGAAGGACAAAAATTGTATGGACGATTTACAATAAAAGATTCAACAAGTATAATGATTGAAGACCAAGTTGTGCTGCTAGAAGATATAATAAAATTGAAGAAAAAATCACTTTTTGGAACCATAGCAAATCCTATTTTTATTGTGTATGGTTCTGTTATGATAATCGCAGGTGTTGCAACAGTAGGAACAGGAATTTTGGGAGCTTTTATCGGAGGAAGTTTTATTATAGGTGGAATACCATTGGTTTTAATACCGTCAATTTCAAATAATCATCCAATGAAATATTGGGAATATTCAATAAAATTAGATAAATGAAAATCGCACTTTTTCAAACCAAATTATCTTGGGAAAATCCATCAATAAATCGAACATTCATTGAAGAATATTTTCTTAATGAAGACGAATCGTTTGATTTATTTGTATTGCCCGAAATGTTTACTTCAGGTTTTACGATGAATCCTTGTGCTGTAGCTGAAACTATGGAAGGTGAAACAATGTCTTGGTTAAAAGATTTAGCTAAAAAGAAAACCTGTGCCATAACGGGAAGTTTGGTTATTAAGGAGAATGACAATTTCTATAACCGTATGGTTTTTGTTTATCCTTCAGGGGAAGTTGAATATTATAATAAACGTCATTTGTTTACTCTAGCTGGAGAAGAAAAAGTATATACAAAAGGGACAGAAAAAGTAATTATTAATTATAACAATTGGAACATTTGCCTACAAATTTGCTATGATTTACGTTTCCCAGTTTTTGTTAGAAATGTTGAGAATTACGATTTATTATTATATGTGGCCAATTGGCCTAAACCACGAATAAACGCTTGGGATACACTTTTAAAAGCGCGTGCAATAGAAAACATGTGTTATACTATTGGAGTCAACAGAATAGGAGAAGATGCCAATCATTTGGAATATCCTGGACATTCTCAAGCTTATGACTATTTAGGAAATACTATTGTAGACTGTGAAAATGAATTGGGTGTATTTCAAATTGAAATCGATAAAACGTCTCAAAATGAAGCACGTCAAAAATTTAATTTTTTAAATGATAAAGATGATTTTAAATTATTTGTTTAATATAAAATCTTGCTCTACATCCCAATTAGCCCTGACATCAATGAGTTTTGGAAAATAGATAATTTCTTCAGCTTGTTTTTTTGCTAAATAATTTCCTGTATCCCATTCGCCATTTGCATTATCATCATAAATTATTCTTATGGTATAAAGTTTTGGCTCAATAATATCAAAACTTACACTTGTTTCTTTTGTGGTTATAGCGCTATATAAAACCTCTTTTTTGTCTAATAACTGTATAATAACTGGAAAGCGATTTACATTTTCGAGATTTATTTTCAGGTTGCCATAATCGGCTAGTTGTTTTGTAGAAACATTATACTTTAAAGTATCGTTAGTTTTTTCATAGAAATCAACTAAAGCACCTGGAAGAAAAGCTATTTTATATTTTTCTTCTTCCTCTTTGTTAAAATCTAAAATTATTTCTTGATCAAATTCATTATAACGAGATGTAAATGCTACAGCTGCTGAATCCTTATTAATTAAATTGATTTTAGAATTATCTATTTTAACAATTGGAGTAGACGATTTTAAAACAAATGAATCCCTAAATGATAAAAGACTAGACGATTTTTTTTCGAGATTCAATGAATCGGCTTCTTTAAGGTCTTTTAATTTAGAAGTAAAAGATTTTATGTAATCACCATTAGAAACCGTAATTTCTAAGGAATCCATTTTTACATTTGGATAAAATATTTGTACCGAATCTTTATTTTTTTCTGGGAATTTTGTCACTACAATAGGAACTTCCTTATTTTGATAAGTTGCTTTTATTTTAGTCTTTTTAAAATCTCCTTCATAACCCAAGTAAAGTTTGTTATTGCTTTCTTGTGTGGGTTTTTCAGCTTTAAACGGTTTCTTTTCTTGAAACAATTCTAGTTCAAACATATCAGAAGTAGGAATTGTAATAGGATAATCTAAAAAACCAATTTTATCAATCGCAGGATTGTAAATATTATTGCTTGATTTATCCTTCATTGCAACAATTCTATAAGAACCTTCTTTAAGATTTTCTAATGAGAATACTTTTAAACTATCTAAAGTATTGGTAACATATAAAGGAGTTTCTTTATAAACAGTTGAATCTGTAAACGTTTGAGCATCGTATAACATCACACTTACAAAATTATCAGGTTGTTGTTCGTATGCATCTTTAATTTTACCAACCACTGTTAAAGAATCTACATAGCTACCAGTAGAAAAAACATATTTAAATTGCGAATACGGATTTCCTTCGTTGTTGTCTGTTATACTTTGACCAAAGTTAAAACTATAGGTAGTATTCGGCTGTAAAGTGTCTAAAATTTTAATAGAAATAAATTTGCTAGCATTACCCTGAGGAACAATGATGGGTTGTTTTTTCATGGGTGGCGAAATGATCAACTGCTTATTGATGTTTTTAACTTTAATTAGTTCATCAAAGTTGATTTTAATTTCATTCCCTTTAAAATTTGTTTTAAAATTTTCTGGATCACTACTGGTAATTCTTGGTGCTAAAGTGTCTTTATCACCACCAGTAATAAATCCTCTTTTAGCACAACTAGTTAATATTAAAAGAGTTGTTACAAAAAAGGCTATGTTTTTTAATTTTATCATCTTATTAAATAATAGTATTGCAAAATAACAACTATAATTAGTGCAAACATACAATTTTTAAGAAACTTTAAGAAAGGGTATAGGCAATTGTAACAATACTAACTTTGCTATTCGGGATTTTTAGTAATGCTTTTGCGCAAGCCTCTAATGTGGCTCCAGAAGTAATTACATCATCAATTAGTAAAAAATGTTGGTTGTGATCTTTTTCAGAGAAGGTAACATCAAATAATGAGTTTGAAACTTCTTTCCTTTTTTCTCTATCTTTTTTGGTTTGCGTTTTAGAGTATCTGTTTCTAAAAAGAAGAGTTGGATTGTATGGAATGTTAAGTTCAGTAGACAAAGCCATTCCATAGGTTGTAATTTGATTATATCCTCTTTCTTTTAATCTTTTTGGATGAAGTGGAACCGGAATAATTTCAGTAAATTTTTTACTTTCGGTAAGTACTTTTAATTCATTTGCATGAAGTTTTCCCAAATAAGTTCCTATTTCTTGTTTGTTCCTATACTTTAAATTGTGTACAAGATTTTGGACAATTCCTTTTTGATGAAAATAAAATAAGGAACCTCCAAATTCAATCGGAATTATGCCATAAAATTTTTTTGTTGTATCATTGTCTTCTAATTTATGATGATTGGTATACGGAAGGTCGTGAATACAAGCGCTACAGATAGTATATTCATTCTTTAATAGTAATGAATTACATCCGTTACAAAGTTTGGGATAAAGTAAGTTAATCAGGTTTTTAAGCATTTTATCGAAAAATTATACCAACATTTAGTTTTTTGAATAAATTTAGAAAAAAATTATAAAAATGGCATTAAGCAAAAATAAAATAGCAAAAATTAGCATCATTGTATTGATGCTTTTGGCTTTATTTTTTAGTGTCAAATACTATAAAGTAACTGATGAATTTGAAACTTATGTTGAAATTGCCGATTTAGAAAATAAAGTTCTAGATAGTCAATTAGCTGAAATTCTTCATAAGTATGACTCTATTAGTTTAAAAAACAGAGAAGATAGTGTTAGATATAATGAGCAAATTCGTTTACTACAAGGTGGAAGTTCTATAGCGGGTGATTCAAAACTAGTATCAGCTGAAGATTCTATAGTATATTACGCTAAAGTTCAGCAAGCAAAATCAAATAACAGTTTCAAAGCTAAATCAGGATTGGCTTCAAAATCAGACAAATTAGCGGCATTAAATATTAATGTTAAAGGTGTTAAGATTTATTCAGATAACTATGATTTGAAAGACACGAAAATTCAACAATTGCGAGTTTGTTTTACTTTAGAAGAAAATCATTTAGTAAAATCGGGTCAAAAAACAATTTATGTTCAAGTTGTTAATCCAAAGAATCAAATCATATCTTCTGGAAATACCTCAGTTGAGTCAGATTTAAAAGTTAAATTACAATATAGTGCCTCTGTTGATGCTGATTACAAGAAGAAAGACACAGATGTTTGCACCTATGTTAACTTAGAACAAAAGAAGACCATAAAAGGAAAGTATAAAATTAATATTTATCACGATTTTGTTAAAATAGGCACTACTGTTTTCGAATATTAATATTTCTAATTTTTATTCTTCAATTTCTTTTCTTTATTTCATTCCTATTTTTACTTTTGCACTATGGCAAAACAAGATGATATTTTTAAGAATGTAGTTTCGCATGCAAAAGAATACGGATTTATATTTCCGTCAAGCGAAATTTACGATGGTTTAAGTGCGGTTTATGACTATGCACAAAATGGTGTTGAGTTAAAGAAAAACATCCGCGAATATTGGTGGCAATCGATGGTGCAAATGCATGAAAATATTGTAGGATTAGACGCTGCAATTTTAATGCATCCTACCACTTGGAAAGCTTCTGGACACGTTGATGCATTTAACGATCCATTAATCGATAATAAAGATTCTAAAAAAAGATATCGTGCCGATGTTTTAATTGAGGATTATGCCGAAAAATTAAATCAAAAAGCACAAAAAGAAATCGACAAAGCACGTGAGCGTTTTGGTGCTGCTTTTGATGAAGAGCAATACAAAACAACCAATCCACGTGTGATGGAATATTTGTCTAAAAAGAAGGAAATTTTGGAAAGAATGGCGCGTTCTTTAGAGACAGAGAACCTTGCCGATGTAAAAGCTTTAATTGAAGAATTAGAAATTGCTTGTCCAGAAAGCGGTTCAAAAAATTGGACCGATGTAAAGCAATTCAACTTAATGTTCGGAACTAAATTAGGTGCTTCTGCTGAAAACGCAATGGATTTATACCTTCGTCCAGAAACGGCTCAAGGAATTTTCGTAAATTTCTTAAATGTTCAAAAAACAGGTCGTATGAAAATTCCATTTGGAATTGCTCAAACCGGAAAAGCCTTTAGAAACGAAATCGTTGCTAGACAATTTATCTTCCGTATGCGCGAATTCGAACAAATGGAAATGCAGTTTTTCGTAAAACCAGGAGAAGAGATGAAATGGTACGAATACTGGAAAACGACACGTTTAGCTTGGCATCAATCGCTTGGTTTAGGAAAGGAAAATTATCGTTTCCATGACCACGAAAAATTAGCACATTATGCCAATGCAGCTGCCGATATCGAATTCAACTTCCCATTCGGATTCAAAGAATTAGAAGGAATTCACTCGAGAACCGATTTCGATTTGAAAGCGCACGAACAATATTCAGGTAAAAAATTACAATATTTTGACACGGAAGAAAACAAAAACTATGTGCCTTATGTAGTAGAAACTTCGGTGGGATTAGACAGAATGTTCTTAGCTGTTTTCTCAAAATCACTACAAGAAGAAGTGTTAGAAGATGGTTCTACAAGAACAGTTTTACGTTTACCTTCGGTTTTAGCACCAACAAAAGCTGCTGTTTTACCATTGGTAAAAAAAGACGGCTTACCAGAAGTTGCACGTAAAATCATCGATGATTTGAAATGGGATTTCAATGTAGCGTATGACGAAAAAGATGCTGTAGGAAGACGTTACAGAAGACAAGATGCTTTAGGAACACCATTCTGTATTACAGTAGATCATCAAACATTAGAAGATGAAACGGTAACTATCCGTCACAGAGATTCTATGCAACAAGATAGAGTGAAAATTTCAGCATTACGCGATATTATCAATAATGAAGTTTCGATGAGAAATTGGTTGATGAAAATGTAGTTGAGAAGTAAAAAGTAAAAAGCTCAAAGTAAAAAGTAAACCCCGAATTTCATTTTAAATTCGGGGTTTTTATCTCTAAAGCTTTTTAAACTGCGACTGAATACTGCGACTGTAAACTACTCACTCAAAGCATTCCAACCTCTAGCTTTCAATGCAATCTTTGTATTCGCTCTTGTGATTAAATGATTTCCTTCAGTAGCGGCAACCATGTGTCCAATTACGGTGAAATTTGGATTGCCTTTGATTTTATCAAAATCTTCCATTTTAATGGTGAAAAGCAATTCGTAATCTTCGCCACCACTTAATGCTACAGTGGTAATATCTAAATTAAATTCTTCGCACACATTTATCAATTGTGGATCAACTGGAATTTTCTCTTCGTATAAATTACAACCTACATTACTTTGCTTACACAAATGTAAAATCTCGGACGACAAACCATCCGAAATATCAATCATGGCAGTTGGTTTTACTTCTAATTTTGCTAAAAGTTCTTTGATATCGGTTCTAGCTTCTGGTTTTAATTGACGTTCAATTAAATACGTGTAATCGTCTAAAACGGGTTGGTTGTTTGGATTCACTTGAAACACTTGTTTTTCGCGTTCCAAAACTTGTAATCCCATGTAAGCAGCCCCAATATCACCCGAAACTACTAACAAATCATTTTCTTTTGCACCATTACGATACACAATATCTTCTGAATTTGCTTCACCAATTGCAGTAATACTAATAATTAACCCTTTTTGCGAAGAAGTGGTATCGCCACCAATTACATCTACATTATAAATTTTAGAGGCTAACGTTATGCCATCAAACAATTCTTCCAAAGCTTCTAGAGGAAAACGATTCGAAACCGCTACCGAAACCGTAATTTGGGTTGGAGTAGCATTCATGGCGCAGATATCAGATACATTCGCAACAACAGCTTTGTATCCTAGGTGTTTTAACGGCATGTAAGCCAAATCAAAATGAACGCCTTCCACTAATAAATCAGTCGAAATTACCGCTTTTTTATCACCAAAATTCAGTACTGCAGCATCGTCACCAATACTTTTTAGTGTTGATTCCTGACTAACAGTAAAGTTTTTTGTTAAGTGTTCAATTAAGCCAAATTCACCTAATTGTGATAAACTGGTTCTGCTTTGATTTTTATCTTCTAACATGGATTATTTTTTTGCAAAAGTACGATTTTATTGTGATACAAATATTTTAACGCAAAGCCATGCAAAGTTTTTTCGCAAAGTCACGCAAAGTAAATTTTAAAATCTGTGGTAAAATCAGCATCACTACACCCCTAAAGTCCCCTCAAGGGGACAATTCCTTCTATAAACAATTCACTTTAAATCTTTTAAATCAAAAAAGTAAAACGCCTCTGAGTATCTCTTTTCAACACAATCCACTTCAAAAAATCTCCGTGTAGCTCGGTGTAATAAATTTGTGTAACATTATGCAAAATTAGAGGATTAAAGTTTTGTTAAGTTCTATAAAGAGCTTTATAATTTTTTTAAATCTCGGAGTAATAACTCCCAGCTTCCAACTCTTTCAGCTTCTCATAAATCAAACTCGTTTCATAGCCTTTTCTAAGCAAGAAATCGACGAATTTTTTATTCTTTTTTTGTCCTTTTCGTTCGGTAATGCTATTCCAATGTTTTTCGGCTAATAGATGGAAGTTTTCTAAATAAGTTTCTTCTGGAATTTCTTTCAAAGCTATCGTTATAAGACGAGAGGAGATATTCCGAAATTTCAACTCATTTACAATACGATTTTTGCCCCAAAATTTATAATTGTGTTTGCCACGCGCAAAACTTTGAGCAAAACGTTCTTCATTAATAAAGTTATTTTCAATAAGATGAGTTAATACGGTTTCTTTCTCAGTAGTTGATAACGAAAAAGAATATAATTTTTCTTCCACTTCCTTATAACAACGCTCCTGATAAGAACAATAATATTCCATCTTGGTATAGATTTCTTTTAAGGTAAATGAGGTTTTATTAGTTTTCAATTCGTTAACAATTTAATAATGCAATAAATATTTCATAATCAAAAAATTATGATTTATCTTTGTAGGCTTTTCTAATTTTTGAAAAAAATTATGCAAGCATATCATTTTAATTGTAAAAATATGAAATTAAAATTATTTATTGTTGTATTATTTACCTCAGTTATGAGTTGGGGGCAGGCTGTTTTGCCTGTAACAAGAACTTTATGGAATTCTACACCAACTGGATGGACAGATACGCCTTTATTGTCTTATCTAACAACTTTTGCTTGTTCAGGTAATAATGGTGCAAGATTTGACACTACTGGAAATTTAAAAATTGTTAATTTTGATTCAGCTCCAGATCAATTAAGTTTTGTAGTTAAATCTAATACTGCTGCATCGACTTCTGTTTTATTAGTTGAAGAGTCTGCAGATGGTATTAGCTATAGTACTGTTGTTAGTTTAACCGGAACAGCAGGGCTTCCAACAACTTGTACAACTAGAGGACCTTATACATTGCAAGCAACTACTAGATATGTGCGATGGACTTTCACAAAAGGGTCTTCTAACTTAACAATGGATGATGTAAGTATTACAAAAGCTGTTGCTACTGACGAAGTTAATTGGTGTAATGTTCAATCACCAGCAAATGGTACTATTACGCAAGGTGGGACATTTAATGTGTATGCTCAAGCATATGAGCCAGGTGTTACTGAAGCAGCTGGAATAGGAACAGGAATACAAGGATGGATAGGATATAGCACTGCTAACACAGACCCAAGTACAGCAGGTTGGACATGGGTTGCTGCAAGTTTTAATACACAAGTAGGTAATAATGATGAATTAGTGGCAGATATAGGTTCAGCTCTTGCGCCAGGTACTTACTATTATGCTTCTCGTTTTCAATTAAATGGAGGGCCATATAGATACGGAGGATATAATGGAGGATTCTGGGATGGTAGTTCTAATGTAAACGGAGTTTTAACAGTTAATCCATCTGTTGTTGATTGGTGTAATGTACAATGGCCTGCTAGCGGTTCAATAACGGAAGGAGGTACTTATACAGTGTATGCACAAGTTTATGAATCTGGGGTCACTGATCCTGCAGGTCAAGGAGCTGGAATTCAAGGTTGGATAGGGTATAGTACAGCAAACACAGACCCAAGCTCTGGAGGCTGGACATGGGTTGCTGCAAGTTTTAATGCACAATCAGGAAATAATGATGAGTATCAAGCAGAAATAGGTTCACTATTATCTGGTGGTACCTATTATTATGCTTCTCGTTTCCAATTAGGAAGTGGGGCTTATAGATATGGAGGATTTAATGGAGGATTTTGGGATGGTACTTCAAATATAAATGGAGTTTTAACTGTTTCTGCACCAGAAATTAATGTACAAGGAAATAGTATTACTATTGTTGATGGTGATGCAACACCTTCTTTAACTGATGATACTAATTTTGGAAGTGCAACCGTATCTACTAATATTGTAAAGACATATACAATTCAAAACACGGGAACATCAAACTTAACCGTTTCAAATATTACTTTAGCAACTGGTTCAGTATTTACTATAGGTGGAATTACATTACCAACAACAATTACTGCCGGAAGTTCAACAACATTTACGGTGACTTTCAATAGCGCAACTGCGGCAACATTTAATGATGTGGTTACCATTTCAAATAATGATAGTAACGAATCAAGTTACGATTTTGCTATAACTGCAGAAGCAACATCACCTGTAGTAAATTGCGGGGATTTGTTTATTTCAGAATATATTGAAGGAAGTAGCAACAATAAAGCAATAGAAATTTATAACCCAACAGCCGCTCCAATTAATCTATCAAGTTATGATATAGCTTATTACACAAATGGAAATCCTACCGCTTCAGGCAATGTTGCATTAACGGGTACTATTTTGGCTTACGGAACTCATGTTGTTTCTAATTCTAGTGCAAATGCATCTATATTAGCTATTGCAAATCAAACTTCTGGGGGACTAACTTTTACAGGAGATGATGCTATTGCATTGAGAAAGTCTGGTGCGGTTATAGATGTTATTGGTCAAATAGGAACTGACCCAGGTACTGAATGGGGAACAGGTCTTCAATCTACAGCTGATAATACTTTAGTTAGAAATTTTGCTATTCAAATAGGTGATGCAAATGGAGCAGATGCTTTTAACCCTGCTTCAGAATGGACAGGTTATGCTACAGATTACATTTCTGACTTAGGGGTACACTCTAATTCATGTGCGCCTGCAGCTCCAGAAATTAATGTACAAGGAAACAGTGTTACTATTTTAGACGGAGACACTACACCAATTGTAGGCGATGACACTAATTTTGGATCAGCTGACATTGCAGGAGGTATTATTGTAAAAACATTTACCATTCAAAATTTAGGGACTGCAACATTAAATATTGGAACTATTACAATTGGAGGTGCTAATGCTGCTGATTTTACTGTAACTTCTGCTCCATCGGCAACTGTAGCGGCTGGTGCTTCAACAACTTTTCAAGTTACATTCGATCCTTCAGCTGTAGGGACAAGAAATGCAACTATTTCAATTGTTAATGATGATTCTAATGAAAATCCATACGATTTTGCTATCACAGGTAATGGATTTGCAACACCAAGTATTGTTTTAAGTTCATCTAATCCTGCAGTTACAGCTTCTAATATAACACAAGGAACTACTAATAATGTTGTGTATGCATTTAATTTAGCAGTAACAAATGCTAATGCTACTTTAAACAATGTAGTTTTTAATACTTCAGGTACATATGCAGCATCTAATATTACCAATTTCAAATTGTGGTATTCAGCTGATGCAACTTTTAACAGTGCCTCTGACACAAATCTAGATAGTGAAACACTAACTTTAGGTCCAGGTTCACATACATTTACAGGATTTACGCAATTAATAAATGATGCAACAACTGGATATTTCTTTATAACTACTGATGTTCCTTGTACTGGAACAGCCAGTAATACAATTGTTGTTGATGCAATTACTACGGCTGATTTAACCTTTGTTTCAGGAAATAAATCCGGAACTGCTTACGCAAATGATGCACATACAATTCAAAGTGCTATTCCAAATAATGTAACAGGAGCAGTTACATCGGTTTGTGAAAATGGTACAGCTACAGTTAGTTGGACAGCTCCAGCAGGTTGTAGTGACAATGTATTGGTTTTTGCTACAGATGGAACATTTACAACGGCAATTCCATCAGGAAATGGTGGGGCTTATACAGATAACTCCGTTTTTGGTTCAGGAACTGCTTTTGATGGTGGATTTACAGTTTATAAAGGAACAGGAACATCTGTTACTATAACAGGATTGACAAATGGAACAACCTATTATTTTAAAATATTTACTAGAAACGATTTAAATTGGAGTAATGGTGTTGAGGTTAGTTGTACACCAACTCTTGCTTATTGTACTTCTGGTGCAACATCAAATTTAGATTCAGAAATTGAAAACGTTACTTTAGTTGGATATTCTACTTCGATTTCAAATAATACAACAAACGCTTGTACAACAGGAGTAAACAACTACACCGTTATGAGTGCTGATTTACAAGTGGGAGGAAGTTATACCGTTTCAGTTGAATTTGGAGATTGTAATGATGGTACTCAATATGATGGGGCCGGAGGAGTTTGGATTGATTGGAATAACGATGGTGATTTTCTAGATGCCAATGAAACAATAGGAACAGTTCTTGTTGCGGTTTCTGGTGGTAATGTTATTGAAAACTTTACAATTAACGTTCCTGGAGGTCAACCTGTAGGAAATTATAGAATGAGAATTGTTCAAATAGAAGGAGGTTCTTTAGGTACAATTTCTCCTTGTGGAACATTTACTTATGGTTCAACAGAAGATTACACAATTGAAGTTGTTAATACTTGTATTCCAACACATACAGTTACAACATTTACGCCAACATCTGGTCCAGTAGGAACAGAAGTAACGATTAATGGAACTGGACTAACTGGCGCAACTGTAACTTTCTCTGGTGTTAATGCAACAATTGTTTCAAATACTGGAACTCAAATTGTAGCAATAATTCCTGCCGGTGCTACAACAGGAATGTTATCGGTAAAAGATACACAACCTTGTAATATTGATAATGCTTATACAATAATAACTCAAGATGTTACTTCATGTGAAGGAGTCTCAACAACTGATTTAATAATTTATGAATTACACGATGAGCAATCAGGTGATGGTGGGTTTATAACATTATATAATGGTACTGCAACAACGGTTAATTTAGCAGATTATAGCATTTATAGAGCTGGAGATTATGGCGGAGCTATGTCTAGCTATGCTATTTTATCAGGAACAATTGCTCCTGGAGCATTAGGGGTAATTACAGTTGATGCTGCTAGTTGTGGAACTGCAACTAATGGTGATTTAACCGCTGGTTTTAATGAAAACGATCAAATTCAATTAAGAAATGCGGCTGGAACGATTGTTATTGATGATGTACATGCATACATTACAGGCCCTGGATATTATATGGTAAGAAATGCTGGAGCATTAAGCGCAAGAGCAACTTATGTTGCGGCTGATTGGTCTACAACTCCTTTAGTTGCTGGACAATGCATTCCTAGTGCTGGTTTAGTTCCTCCAGTTAGTGTAGCGCCAACGGTTAATACACAACCTTCATACACACCATCTTGTGCTTCTACTTCAGCTACATTAACAACTTCTGGTTCTGAAGGATTTGTAGGTAGTAATCCATTAGCGTATCAGTGGTTTTATGCAGCACCGGGTAGTGCTACATGGACAGCTGTTGTTGATGGTGGCATTTATAGTGGAGCGACAACGGCTTCTTTATCAATTTCTGATATTTCTGGAGTTATTAATTATCAATATTATTGTCAAATAAGAGAGAATTCGGTAACATGTTATTCAGCAACTAATGCGGTTAAAATTACCGATACAAATGCTACAACATGGAATGGAACAGATTGGAGTAATGGTATTCCAGATGCAACTAAATTTGCAACGATTAACGGAAATTATGATACAGCATTACATGGAAGTTTTGAATGTTGTAGTTTGTTAGTAAATGCTACTTATACTTTAGATATTCAGGCTAACAATTATGTAGAAGTAACAAATGATATTACAAATAACGGTACTTTAAATGTAATGAATAATGGTTCTTTAGTTCAAATTAATGACTTAGGTGTTAATACTGGAAACATTTCATATAGAAGAGCAACAACAGGAGTTCCTTTAGATTACGTTTATTGGTCTTCTCCAGTAGATGGAGTAAATACACCAAATGGATATATTTATACTTGGAATCCAGATGTGTTAAATCCAAATGGAGGACAAGGAAATTGGGTAGCTGCTACAAATACTTTAATGCAACCTGCTGTTGGTTATATTATGAGAGGAGTTCTGTCTAGAAACTTTATTGGTGTTCCAAGGAATGGAGTTTATACTCCTACAATAAAAAGAGGTAGTGATATTGGTGCAGGTTCTGTAGGACCAAACGGCGTAATGCGATTAGATACAGATGATAACTGGAATTTACTAGGAAATCCTTATCCATCAGCTATTAGTATAGGTTCATTCTTAGCAGCAAACACTGAATTAGATGGTTTTGTTCGCTTATGGACTCATGGAACCTTACCAAGTACGGCTATTGCTGATCCGTTTTATGATAATTTCGTGTCAAATTATACAGCATCAGATTATATTGCAATTAATGGATCTGGAGCTACAAGCGGAAGTGGTACGTTAAGTGTTATTGGTGGTGGACAAAGTTTCTTTGTTTTAATGAACTCTGGAACTGCCACAACAAGTACGGCTTTATTTAACAATGCAATGCGTGATAAAGGATATTCTAATAGTCAGTTTTATAGAAGCGAAAACAATGTGTCTCATAATACCGTTGGTGGAGACGTTGAACGTCACAGAATTTGGTTAGATTTAGTTACTCCAAGTCAAACAATACGCACGTTGGTTGCTTATGTTGAAGGGGCAACTCAAGAGAAAGATAGAATGTTTGATGCTACTACTGGTTATAAATCAGCTCAAAACTTTTATTCTTTAATTGATGAAAATAACATTATGACTATTCAAGGAAGAGCGCTACCATTTGATACTGAGGACAAAGTTCCATTAGGATTTAAAACCAATGTTTCGGGGGATTATACACTTGCTCTTGCTGAAGTTGATGGATTATTTAGTGCTAATCAAAATATCTATATAGAAGATAAAGATTTAGGTGTAATTCATGATTTGAAAATAGCACCATATAATTTTATTGCTAATGATGGAATTCATAATTCAAGATTTGTATTGCGATATACTAATGAGACATTAAGTAATGAGGATTTTGAATTGAATTCAAATGTATTAATTACAGCTTCTAATACAATTTCGATTCATGCCTTAAAAGACACTATCCAAAGTGTACATGTTCACAATGTTTTAGGTCAAGATTTATTAGTTCAAAGAGAAATTAATGCAAGAACATTTGAAATTTCTTCATTACAGAAAAACACAGTGCCGTTAATAGTTCAAGTTACATTATCTAATGGTGTTGTTGTTACGAAAAAAATTATTTATTAATAATAAATATAAGTTGTTAAAGCCCAATCTTATTAAAGATTGGGCTTTTTTTATTTCAATTGAAATCAATTTTGTATTTTTGAACATTATCAAACAATCACAATGGACAATATAAAACAATACGTTCAAGAAAATAAAGAACGCTTTTTAAATGAATTAATCGAACTTTTAAAAATTCCATCTGTTAGTGCAGATAGTGCTTATGCTCATGATGTTGTTTTAACTGCTGAAGCTGTTAAGGCAAGTCTAGAGAAAGCAGGTTGCGATTTTGTAGAACTTTGCGAAACACCAGGTTATCCTATTGTTTATGGAGAAAAAATAATCGACAAAAACTTACCAACAGTTTTAGTTTATGGACATTATGATGTGCAACCACCAGATCCAATGGAATTATGGACTTCGCCACCTTTTGAGCCTGTAATTAAAACTACAGAAATTCATCCTGAAGGAGCCATTTTTGCTCGTGGAGCATGCGATGATAAAGGCCAAATGTACATGCATGTGAAAGCTTTTGAATATATGATTCAAAACAATTGTTTGCCATGTAATGTTAAGTTCATGATTGAAGGTGAAGAAGAAGTAGGTTCAAAAAGTTTGGGTTGGTTTGTTGAAAGAAATCAGGAGAAATTAGCTAATGATGTAATCTTAATTTCTGATACGGGAATGATTTCTAATCAGCAACCATCCATTACAACTGGATTAAGAGGTTTAAGTTATGTTGAAGTAGAAGTTACAGGGCCAAATCGCGATTTACATTCGGGATTATATGGTGGAGCTGTAGCAAATCCAATCAATATATTAACAAAGATGATTGCTTCCTTACATGATGAAAACAATCACATTACCATTCCAGGGTTTTATGACAAGGTTGAAGAATTGTCTGCTGCTGAAAGAGCTGAAATGGCAAAAGCACCCTTTTCATTAGAAAATTATAAAAAAGCGTTGGATATTGAAGATATTCATGGCGAAGCGGGTTATGTAACTAACGAGCGAAACTCGATTCGCCCTACATTAGATGTTAATGGAATTTGGGGTGGTTATACAGGTGAAGGTGCTAAAACAGTAATTGCAAGTAAAGCATTTGCTAAAATATCTATGCGTTTAGTACCAAATCAAGATTGGGAAGAAATAACTGAATTATTCAAAAATCATTTTGAAAGCATTGCACCTAAATCAGTAAAAGTTAAGGTAACGCCTCATCATGGTGGACAAGGGTATGTTACTCCAATTGATAGTGTTGGATACCAAGCCGCCAATAAAGCCTATACCGAAACATTTGGTGTACCAGCAATTCCTGTTCGTTCAGGAGGAAGTATTCCTATTGTGGCTTTATTTGAAAAAGAATTAAAGAGTAAAACTATATTAATGGGATTTGGATTGGATTCAGATGCTATTCATTCGCCAAATGAACATTTTGGGGTTTTCAATTACTTAAAAGGTATTGAAACAATTCCGTTATTCTATAAATATTTTACTGAAATGAATAAATAATATGAATCCCGATGTACTAATCGGGATTTGTTATTTTAAGTTATTTATGAAATTTAAAGAATAATTTTTGTCTTTTTCAAGTTGCATCTTTAAATCTTCAATTGTACTGAATTTCTGTTCATCACGTAAGTAATATAGAATTGAAATTTCTAGATTTTCGTTGTAAAGATTTTTGTTCAATTCAAAAAAATGTACTTCTATAGATTGTTCGTTATTTCCAATTGTAGGATTATTTCCAATATTCATCATGCCATAATAAATCGAAGAATCAATATTACAACTAATCACATAAGCCCCATTTTTAGGTAATAATTTGTAGTTTTCATTTATTTCAATATTAGCCGTTGGAAACCCTAAAGTTCTACCAATTTTTTTTCCTTCAATAACTTTTCCAGAAAAGAAATAAGAATATCCTAAAAATTGATTCGCTAATGTAATATTTCCCTCTAATAAAGCTTTTCTGATTTTGGTTGAACTAATAGCAATTTCATCTATTTCTTGTGCGCCAATTTGCTCAACATTAAAATTATATTTTTGTCCAAAATTAATTAAATCATCAATGTTAGCAGTTCTGTTTTTTCCAAATCTGTGGTCATGGCCAATAATTATTTTTTGAACATTCAATTGGTTAACTAAAACACTCTTAACAAATTCTTCAGCGGTTAAATTTGAAAATGCAGCATCAAATGGATGAATAATTAAAGCGTCAATTCCATAACATTCTAATAAAGTAGTTTTTTCCTCAATCGTATTCAAAAGTTTTATAGAGGAATCCTGATTAAGAACCATTCTAGGATGAGGGAAAAATGTCAAGACAAGTGACAAAAACTCACCATTGTTAGTTTCATTTTTTAATCTATCTAAAATGGACTTATGCCCTATGTGAACACCATCAAATGTTCCAATAGTCACAATCGTTTTCTTAGAAGAAGAAAAATTAAATATTGAATGGTATGTTTTCAAGATTTTTTTCTGCAAATATAAATTCTATATTTATTAAAAGAGTAATAAAGCTTATTGTTTTTATTTTTTTATTACATTTGTTTTACATAAACCAAATTATTAATCAACTAATGATGAAAAAATTACAATTTTTATTAATTTTTGTTTTGTTTGCAAGTTTATCTTTTGGGCAAAATAAATTATGGACTAAAGTTTCTGTAGAGAAATTAGCTAGTCATGAAAAAATGGAAAGAGCTTCGGTTCCTACTGTTTATGAAATTATGCATTTAGATTTTAATGCATTCAAACAATCCTTAATAGGAGCGCCTTTAGATACTGAAGGGATTGATTCAAGAACTATAGTAAGTTTTCCAAATTCAAATGGAGAACTTTCAAATTTTAAAGTTTTTGAAGCGCCAATTATGGAAAAAGGGTTAGCGGATAGATATCCAGATATTAAATCTTATATTGCAATTGGAATTGATAATCCAACAGTAAGATTAAGATTTAGTGTTACTTTATTTGGATTACATGTAATGTCAACTTCAAGTGATGAAGGCACCTATTATATTGATACATATACAAAAGATTTGAATAATTATATTGTATACAATAGAAAAAATCTTCATACCGTTAGAACGTTTGCATGTCACTTTAAAGACAACCATGAAGAAATTGCTGAATTAAATAGAAGCGTTTTAGAAAACCAAGTTTTGGCAACTGATGGAACTTTCAGACAATACAGATTAGCAATGGCATGTACAGTAGAGTATGCTACTTTTCATGTTAATGCGGCAGGTTTAAGTGCTGGAACTACTACACAAAAAAAAGCAGCAGTTTTAGCTGCAATGAACGTAACAATGACTCGTGTTAATGGTATTTATGAAAGAGACATGTCTTTAAGAATGAACTTAGTAGCAAATAATGACCAAATTATTTTTATTACTTCTGATTCATTTTCTAATGATAATGCAGGTTTGTTAATTAATGAAAGTCAATCAATTATTACATCTACAATAGGAACTGCAAATTTTGATATTGGACATACTGTGAGTACAGGTGGTGGAGGCTTAGCTGGATTAGGTGTTGTATGTAACGCAGCTAACAAAGCTAGAGGAATTACTGGTTCTCCTTCGCCAGTAGGGGATCCATATGATATTGATTATGTAGCTCATGAAATGGGGCATCAATTTGGAGGGCCTCACACTTTTAGTTCAAATGATGATACTGCTGGGAATTGTGATTCAGGTAATGTTAGTAATGCAAATGCTGTAGAACCAGGAAGTGGATCTACTATTATGGCTTATGCTGGAATATGTGAAGAAAATGTACAATCAAATTCTGACCCTTATTTTCATGCGGTTAGTATTGCAAGTATGAATGCAGTTATGGTAGGCTCAGGTAATTGTGCTCCTCAAGCAGCTAATGGTAATAATGCCCCAGTAATTTCAGCATTGTCAAACTATACAATTCCAAAAGGTACTGCGTTTGTATTAACTGGTAATGCAACTGATGCGAATGCGGGTGCTTCTTTAACTTACTGTTGGGAGCAAACTAATGCGGCTGCTGGAACAAATTATCCGACAGCTACTCAAACTACAGGGCCTGTTTATAGATCAATAAATCCATCAACATCGAATAAAAGATATTTTCCTAATTTTGCTAGTGTTTTATCAGGAAATTTAACACCAACTTGGGAAGTTACTCCTAATGTTGGTAGAACATTAAACTTTGCTCTAACAGTTAGGGATAACCAAACACCTAATGGAGGACAAACAGCTAGAGCAAACATGACAGTTACTACTGTGGCTGCCGCTGGTCCATTTACTGTTACAAGTCCAGCTGCGAATGCTTCTTGGAATACAAACAGTTCTCAAACTGTTACTTGGAATGTTGCTGGAACAAATGCAAATGGAATTAACACATCAAATGTAAATATTTTATTATCAACTGATGATGGAGCAACATTTACAACTTTATTAGCAAATACTCCTAATGATGGTTCTGAAGTTGTTACCATGCCAGCAACCGCTGCAGTAAATTGTAGAATTTTAGTTGAAGCAGTTGGAAATGTTTATTATGCGGTATCTCCTAATTTTTCTATTGGTTATGTTGTTTCAACTACATGTATGACTTACAGTAATAATACAGTGTTACCTGTTCCTGATGGAGGAGGTAATAATGTTGCCGGCACTGTTGTTTCTAAAACAATTAATGTACCTGGTCCGTCTTCTACAATATCTGATGTAAATGTAACTTTGGGATTTGCACATTCTTATATCGAAGATTTAGTTATTGCGATTAATCACCCAGACGCTACACAAGTTTTATTATGGAACAGGAATTGTGATAATACTCCAGGATCTTTAGAATATGTTTTTGATGATGCTGCGGCAACAACTGTTCCAACAACGGGATGTACAGCAACTTCAGGAACTTGGAAGCCTAATGGGTTACTTTCTAATTTTAATGGTAAAAATAATGATGGTACTTGGACGCTTTTAGCGGTTGATTATTTTACTGGGGATACTGGTTCAATAGGAAATTGGTCTATTGAAATTTGTACTCAAACAGTTACATTAAACTCTGAATCTTTCGGGTTAGAAAATTTCTCAATATATCCTAACCCTAATAATGGTAATTTTACTATTCAGTTTAATTCTAACTCTGGAAATGAAATTAAAGTAAATGTACATGACATTAGAGGTAGAGAGATATTCAATAAATCTTATGATAACAATGGATTTTTTAATGAAAATCTACAATTAGATAATGTTCAATCTGGTGTTTATTTAGTAACAGTTGAAGATGGTTCTAGAAAAGAAGTTAAGAAAATTGTTATCCAATAATCTGTAATATTTTTACTTAATATTTTAAAAGAGAAGGCAATAGTCTTCTCTTTTTTTGTGTAAAAAATATTTTTTTTCGAAAAAAAATATATATTTGTTAATTAATTTTTAATTTACCCCTAAATATGAAAAAAAAATTACTAATTTTTATAATGGCGTTTTATTCGCTTATTGTAAATGCTCAACAAAAATCTTTGTGGAATAAAATAGATGAAAAGGCTATTGAAAACGAAACAAAAGTTAGAAGAGCATCGTCTCCAAAAGAATTTACACTTTGGAATTTAAACCTTCAAGTTTTAAAAGAACAGTTAAGAAATGCACCTATTAGAGGTGAATTTCAAGGAACCTCTAATGTGGTAATACAATTACCAAATGCTGAAGGTAAATTAGAACGTTTTAGTGTTTTAGAAACTCCAATTATGGAAAAAGGTTTAGCAGAGAAGTTTCCTACAATTAAATCTTATGTTGGTAATGGTTTAGATGATAAAACTGCTGTTGCTAGATTTTCCGTTACTGAGTTTGGTTTGCATTCTATGACATTGTCTGCAGGAAAAAGTACGGCGTTCATAGATCCATATACCGAAAACAGATTAAATTACATTGTATATAACAAAGCAAGTTTATTGTCAGATGGACAAACTTTTGAGTGTTTAACAAGAGAAGATGTTCATTTACCTTCATTAGAAAACGACAGAAGAGCAAATGCATTATTTAGAGCGGATACTGACGATAAAGTATTAAGAACGTATCGATTAGCTCAGTCTTGTACTGCAGAGTACGGAAATATCTTTAGAGGAAATACTGCCGATCCAATTGCTACTCAAAAATCTAGAGTACAAGCTCAAATGGCTATAACTATGACTCGTGTTAATGGAGTTTATGAAAATGACTTAGCCATAACTATGATTTTTGTGGCAAATAATGATGCTTTAATATATATAGGCGCAACAAATACTGATCCTTGGAGCAATGAATGGAATATTAAAACAGGGCAAACCATTGATACAAATATTGGATTCAATAGCTATGATATCGGTCACAATTTTAATACAACTGGTGGAGGAAATGCAGGCTGCATTGGGTGTGTATGTAGTACAAGTACTAATGCAAATGGTGGTTTTCATAAAGGAACAGGCTATACAGGACGTTCAAACCCAACTGGTGATGCTTTTGATATTGATTATGTTGCTCATGAAATGGGTCACCAATTTGGAGGTTATCACACTCAAAGTAGTTCAAATTGTAGATCTGGAAGTGGATTAACAGAGGTTGAGCCAGGTTCAGGGTCTACTATTATGGGGTATGCCGGAATTTGTCCAACAAACGTTCAAAATAATAGTGATGCCTATTTTACATATGTAAATATTAGAGATATTATGGATAATGTAAAATTTGGCGTTAGTCAACCAACATTACCATTAACAAATTTTGCAAATAATCCACCTACAGCAGATGCAGGTAGAGATTATATAATCCCAAAATCAACTGCTTTTATGTTGGTTGGACAAGGTTCAGATCCTGATGGAAATCCAATTACCTATACTTGGGAACAAAATGACCCAGGAAATCCAAACTCTACTGCTGCGCCAACTCCAACTCGTGCTGTTGGTCCAATGTTTAGATCGATTTGGGGAACATCTTCTCCAATACGATATATGCCAAGTATGGCAACTGTGTTAACAGGTGCTACTTCTAATACTTGGGAGGTTTGTCCATCTGTAGCTAGAGACTTAAATTTTTCATTAACTGTAAGAGATAATGTTTCAGGAGTTGGGCAAACAGCAACAGATTTAATGAAAGTAACAGTTAATGGTGTTGCAGGTCCTTTTGTTGTAAATTCACCTAATACTGCCGTTTCTTGGCAAGCAGGTACCAATCAAAATGTTACATGGGATGTTGCGGGAACTGATGTAAACGGAATTAATGCAAAATATGTTGATATTTACTTGTCAACTAATGGAGGAACATCTTTTCCAATATTATTAGCAAGTAAAGTACCTAATGATGGTTCTGAGATAATTTCTGTTCCAAATACTGTTGGTACAACTAATCGAATTATGGTTAAAGGATGGGATAATATCTTTTTTGATGTTTCTAATTCGAATTTTTCTATTACAGCCCCAACGAGTACTATGAATATTTCGTTTAATGGAGTTGAAGGAGAACAAAATAAATCTATTTGTCAAGGTTCTTCTGTATCATATACAATTAATTATCAAGCATTAGGTGGTTTTTCTGGAACAACAACTTTTAGTGCTTCTGGAAATCCTGCAGGAACCACTGTTTCTTTTTCTCCAACTTCCATTTCAGCAAATGGAAATGTTGTTATGACAGTTTCTAATACAGCAGGAATTACTCCAAATGTATATGGAATTACAGTTACAGCTACTTCAGGTTCTGTTACAAAAAGCGCTATGTTTTACTTAGATTTGTTAAACGCAAACTTTGGAACTCCTAGTTTAACTTCTCCAGCAAATAATGCTGTAGGATTAGGAACAAGTTTTGATTTAACTTGGGTAGCAGATCCTAATGCTACATCTTATGATGTTGAAGTAGCAACAGATATTGCATTTACTAATATTTTTATAGCAACAAGTTCAAATACAAACTCCTTTTCGTTGTCTGGATTAGCTGAAGGCACTGTTTATTATTGGAGAATAAAACCTAAAAACTCAGGTTGTAGCGGAGTGTTTAGTACTGAAAGTAAATTTACAACAGGAGTTTGTTCAGGATCTTTGAATTCTATTGATGTGCCTTTGGTAATTGCCACAACTGCAAATGTTACTATAGAATCTACATTAAATATTCCTTCAGGGGTAGTAATTAGCGATATTAATTTAACGATGAATTTAACACATACATGGATAAATGATTTAACAGCAACTTTAATTTCACCTGCTGGAACTCAAGTTCAATTGTTCGCAAGACCATGTACAAGTGCTAATATTCAAAATATTGTGGCAACATTTGATGATTCAGGTTCTACTGTTGTTTGTGGATCAAACCCTGGAATTTCTGGTGTTGTTCAACCTACTCAGGCGTTGTCTGCTTTTAATGGCGAAAATTCAACAGGAACTTGGACATTAAGAATTTTAGACGCATTTAATCAGGATGGAGGATCTTTAGATAGTTGGAGTTTAAATATTTGTTCAGTTCAAACTTTAAGTGTTGATGAAAACGAATTAAGTATTGGAGATTTACTTGTTTATCCAAATCCAAATAATGGTAATTTTAATATTCAATTTACTTCAACATCAGGTAATGAAATTAAAGTTAATGTTCACGATGTGAGAGGTAGAGAAATTTTTAATAAATCATATAATTCAAATGGATTATTTAATGAGTCTTTACAATTAGAAAATGTTCAATCTGGTATTTATCTTGTTACAGTTCAAGATGGTTCTAGAAAAGAAGTTAAGAAAATTGTAATCCAATAATTTATTTTGAAAATTAACAAAAAAGGGAAGTATTTAATCTTCCCTTTTTTATTTACCATTATAGGTGTTCATGGTGTTGTTTAATCCTGCTAAAGCAAAAGATTTTATGATTTCTGAACTAACTTCAAGGCGCTCTTTTAGTTTTTCTTTTTCTTCTTCTGTCCACTCGCCTAGCACATAATCTACTTGTTGGCCTTTTTTAAAGGCATCACTGATACCAAATCTATAACGAGGATATTCCGTTGAATTTAATAATAATTGAATATTTTTAAGTCCATTATGGCCACCATCGCTTCCTTTGGTTTTGATTCGGATGGTGCCAAATGCTAAATTCAAATCATCGGTTATAACCAACATATTTTCTTTTTCGATGTTTTCTTTCTCTAACCAATATTTTACTGCTTTCCCACTCAGATTCATATACGTGTTTGGCTTAAGTAATATTATGGTCCTTCCTTTGATTTTTAGTTCTGCTACTTCACCCAATTTTACAGTTTGAAAAGAAATCCCTTCTCTATGAGCTAAATAATCTAAAACTTTAAATCCTATATTGTGTCGTGTATTTGCATATTCTGAGCCAATATTTCCAAGCCCAACGATTAGGAATTTTTTCATGGGTAAACTGTCTTCTTTTTGTTTCTTAAATAGATTTGATAACCAATTCATATTGCAAAAATACTGCAAAGTTTAGAATATGGAAAGCATAAAAAAAGCACCAGTAAATACTGATGCTTCTTTTGTATGGTTTGTAAAGAAATTATTTTTTCTTTTTTGCTCCTTTTTCTGCTTTTGCTGCTTCTTGAGCTGCTTTCATTGCCGCACGAGAAATTCTCACTTGACATACTACAGTATTATCTGGGTGCATTAATTTGAAATTGTTAGTTTCAATTTTTGTAACATATAATTTGTTACCCATTTGTAATTCTGAAATGTTAGCTTCAACAAAGTCAGGTAAGTTTTTAGGTAAAGCTTTTACTTTTAAACGACGTTGGTTTAAACGTAAAACACCTCCTAATAATACCCCTGGAGAAGTTCCTGTAACTTTAACTGGTACTTCCATGATAATTTCTTTGTTATCACTTAATTGGAAGAAATCGATGTGTAAAATTTTATCAGAAACTGGGTGAAACTGAATGTCTTGCATAATAACATTGTAAGACGTTCCGTTTAACTCAACTACAACTGTGTGCGCGTTTGGAGTGTAAACTAAATCTTTAAATGCTCTTTCGTCTGCAACAAAATGAACTGGTTGATTTCCTCCGTAGATAACGCAAGGAACCATTCCAGCATCACGTACGGCTTTAGTTGCCTTTTTACCTACGTTTTCTCTTTCTGATCCTTTAATCGTAATTGATTTCATTGTAAAATATATATAATTAATAAATACGTAATAAAGTGGTTTTTAGATTACATCAAAAATTTACCACTAATTGAGTTGTTGTTTTGAACCATGTGCATAACTTCTGCAAATAATGGTGCACAACTTACAACTTTAATTTTTTTAGATTCTTTCTTTAAAGGAATAGAATCGGTAACAATTAATTCTAATAATTTAGAATTTTCTATTTTTTCATATGCCTCACCTGATAATATTGGATGCGTACATATTGCTCTAACACTTAATGCTCCTTTTTCCATCATTACATCAGCTGCTTTTGCTAATGTTCCTCCAGTGTCAATCATATCGTCAACTAAAATAACATTTCTGCCTTTTACTTCTCCAATAAGCTCCATGGTGTCGATTACATTGGCTTTCTTTCTTTGCTTGTAACAAACTACAACGTCAGATTCTAAAAATTTAGAATACGCATAAGCTCTTTTTGAACCTCCCATATCTGGTGATGCGATAGTTAAATTTTCTAAATTCAAACTTCTCACATAAGGTAAAAAGATAGTAGAAGCAAATAAGTGATCTACTGGTTTTTCAAAGAACCCTTGAATTTGATCTGCATGTAAATCCATAGTCATAATTCGGGTTGCTCCAGCAGCTTCTAATAGTTTTGCAACTAACTTAGCTCCAATTGGTACTCTTGGTTTGTCTTTTCTGTCTTGTCTTGCCCAACCAAAATAAGGTATAACCGCAGTAATATGTCTTGCAGATGCTCTTTTTGCCGCATCTATCATTAACAATAATTCCATTAAATTGTCCGAACTTGGGAAAGTTGAACAAACAAGGAATACGCGCAATCCTCTTATTGATTCTTCAAAAGAAGGCTGAAATTCGCCGTCACTATATTTAGAGAACGTTACTTTACCTAGCGAAACTCCATACTTTTCAGCAATTTGTTCAGCTAAATACACACTCTGAGAACATGCAAAAATTTTTGCTTCTGGTTCTTGATACAGCATGTTAAATTATTGTTTAGTAGTTAGTTAGTGTTGTGTTGTGTAAATGAGGTGCAAATTTAGAAATAAAATTGAACTCTGAAAGCATATTTTTAACTATTTTTTTATGAATTGCAGAAATATTTTTTACATTTGCACCCACTTAATGATAAAAGTATCATTTTCCATTGCCCGGATGGCGGAATTGGTAGACGCGCACGACTCAAACTCGTGTACTTAGGTGTGTGGGTTCGATTCCCACTCCGGGTACTTTCACGGAAAACCTCTCAGAAATGAGAGGTTTTTTTATTTAAACGAATTCTGATTATTATTCAATTAAATTTTAATTATTAGTTCTATATTTGAACTTCTTAAAAATTGATGATAATGAAAAAGATACTATTAATATTAGGACTTGTTAGTACGATTTTGTTTGTTTCTTGCAAAAAAGATGTTGAAAGTACGACTACTGAAGAAACTCAAAAATCTGCTCAACCTTTTTCGGGTGAGGCATGGTTGAAGCAAAGGATGGGAACAAAATCGCAACCACAAACTTCACAACCACAATCACAGCAAGCGGTTCAAAATCAACAAACAACTACAACAGCACCAGGAATGAATCCACCTCATGGACAACCAGGACATCGTTGTGAAATACCTGTTGGAGCTCCTTTAAATTCCAAACCGGCACAAAATGCACAAGCTCAAAAACCAACTCCTGTAGTAAGCCCTAAACCTGTTGAGAAACCAGTGATGAATGTGAATTCTAATAGTGGGTCTGCTACAATTGTAGGGATGTCAACTCCTCCAGGAATCAATCCGCCACATGGTCAAGAAGGACATCGATGTGATATTGCAGTAGGTGCACCTTTACCAAAAGAGTAGGTTATTCTTGTAGTAAGGTGTTGTTTACTGTTCCAGAGGCAATCCAAGAAGAAATAATACCCAAAACAAGTATAGTAGAAATCACAATTATTGTATTTTCCCATTCAAAATGAACTGGATAAGGCATGGTGGGTGTAATCATTATGATTGAAAATTCTTGTTGGAGTACAATTATTGCAATTGCTAAAATTAAGCCTAATGTTAACCCAAAAGAAGTAATAATAATTCCTTGGGTGAAAAATATTTTACGTATCGATCTTTGATTTACCCCTAAATGATATAAGGTTTTAAGGTTGTCTTTTTTATCAATAATAATCATTACTATAGCGCCAGCTAAACAAAATAAAGTAAGTATAACTACTAATGTGCTAAATAAATAAATAAATAAATTTTCAGATTGAAGCATTTTATAGAGCGAGTCATTTAGTTGGGCTCTATTTTTAATAGTGATAGATTTTCCTAAAATTCTGGATAGTTCTTCTCTAGCAGAATTTTCACTTGCATTAGGATATAACTTGATTTCTAGATTTGTAATCTCATTTTCTTTTAATTCTAAAAATTGTTTTGCAATATCTATTGAACAAAAGACATATTTGCCATCTAATTCTTCATTAATAGAATAAATGCCTGAAGGGAATAATAAAATTTTATTAAATGCTTCGTTTGGGTTTTCAATATTGCCTTTACCAGGTTTTGGTGCATAGGATTCTAAACCATTATTATAATCAAATAATCCCAATCCTAATTTTCTACTAATATCTGCTCCAACAACAATATTTTCAGAATTGTTTTCAAACCATTCTCCAGCATATAAATGTTTGTTAAAGTCTGTAACTTTAATAAAATTATCGTCTACACCTTTTATATGAGCAACCATTTCTTTGTTGTCATACATAAAATACACCCGTTCCTCTACAATTTTACTAAATGAAGCAATGTTTTTACTTTTTTTGAGCAAGTTTTCTTGATTTTGATCAACAAAAAAAGTTTTCCCAATACTAGTTTCAATTTTTAAGTCTGGATCAGAAACATTGGCAAAATTCAAACTAAAGATTTTTAAACCGCTAAATACAGATAGGAATATAAACAAGGCCATAGTGCTGGCTATAATTCCAACAGAAGCAATTCCGGTAATAATATTGATTGCTTTATTTTTGCTGAAACTTACAGCATATCGTTTGGCTATATATAAGGAAAGGTTCACTTACGATTTCTTTCTTTTGTCTAATAAATCTCTGTTAATGATAGGGTTTTCTTCACCCGATAATGCTTTGTCAATTTTTTCAATATAATCTAAGCTATCATCTATGTAGAAAATTAAATTTGGAACCTTACGCAATTGATTTTTAACACGTTGTGCTAAATCGTGTTTTATTAAAGGAGTATTACTTTTTATTGCATTTAGTATTTCTGGGGCTTTTTCTGTTGGGAAAATACTCAAATGAACTTTTGCGATAGATAAATCTGAGGTTACATTAACTTTTGAAACCGAAATCACTAAATTATTGATATTATTTTTACGGATTTCACCTTGTAAAATCGAAACTAAGTCGTTTTGTAAAAGTGCTCCAATTTTTTTTTGTCTGTTTGTTTCCATGTTGCAAAAGTACAAAAAAAAGCATCAAGCAAAATTTCTTTTGGAAGGATAAGCAGTTCTGAAATATTAATAGTTGATTTTTTCTACCTTTGTTCAGGAAAAATAGAGTATTTATGAGAAAAATTGAACATATAGGCATTGCGGTTAAAAACCTGAAAGAATCTAATTTGTTGTTTGAAAAATTATTTGGGCAACCCCCTTATAAAGAAGAAGAGGTTGTAAGTGAAGGCGTTAAAACCTCATTTTTCATGAATGGTCCAAACAAAATAGAATTGTTAGAAGCTACAAATCCAGAAAGTCCAATTGCTAAGTTTTTAGATAAAAAGGGCGAAGGTATTCATCATATTGCCTTTGATGTGGAGGATATTATAAGCGAAATTAATCGATTAAAAGCAGAAGGGTTTGTTGTTTTAAATGAAATTCCAAAGAAAGGAGCCGATAATAAATTAGTGGCTTTCTTGCATCCAAAAGGCACAAATGGCGTTTTAATAGAGCTTTGCCAAGAAATTAGATAAAGTTAAAAAAAGATTTGCGTGCAATAAAAAATAGTCTTAATATTGCATCCTCAATACTGGTCCTATAGCTCAGTTGGTTAGAGCACCTGACTCATAATCAGGTGGTCCCTGGTTCGAGCCCAGGTGGGACCACTATGTTTTTTGAATGAATGAAAACACTTAATTTAAGAAAATTTTAAGTTTTTTCAAAAAAAAACTTGTAAAGTATAAAAATATTTATATTTTCGTGTTTCATTAATTTTATTATTTAATAATATTAACTTATTATTAATAAATTTATTTAATTAGTAAAAGATAAAGTATAATTTATACTTTTGCCCCTATAAGAACGATTATGAATAAATTATTAACAATTTTCGTAGTACTATTTGGTATTCAAGGCATTTTTGCCGCTGACCCAGCTCCGCCACCACCAACACCGCCACCGCCACCAGGATTACCTATTGATGGAGGAATTGTTGTTTTATTTGTGATGGCAATTATCTTTGGTTATTATTTATCTAATAAATATTTATCTATAAAAAAAGGCTCTTTATAAGAGCCTTTTTTATTTTCTTAATTCGTTTAATCGACTTACATATTTACCTATCACATCAAATTCTAAATTAACGGTTGTACCAATTTTAAACGTATTAAAATTAGTGTGCTCGTATGTGTAAGGGATAATTGCCACACTAAAAGTGTTTAATCCTGAGTTTACAACAGTTAAACTTGTTCCGTTTATGGTAATTGAACCTTTTTCAATAGTGATATTGTTTAAAGAAGCGTCATATTCAAAACTAAAAACCCAACTTCCATTTGCTTCTCTAATTTCTGTGCAAATTCCGGTTTGATCAACATGTCCTTGAACTATATGTCCGTCAAGTCGGTCTCCAAGTTTCATGGCGCGTTCTAAATTTACGATATCACCCGCTTTCCAATTTCCTATTGAAGTTTTATCAATTGTTTCTTTGATTGCAGTTACAGTGTAATTCTTATTATCAATTTTTACTACTGTTAAACAAATTCCATTATGGGCTACGCTTTGGTCAATTTTTAATTCATGTGTAATGTCAGATTCTACCGTAACATGCAGGTTTTCCTGATCTTTTTCGATTTCTTTTATAATTCCAAGGGTTTCTATAATTCCGGTAAACATAACTGATTTAATTTTACTAAATTTGCACTTCAAAAGTAAGCAATAAATCACATTTGTCATGGTTAAAAAAGCAGAAAATATAATTGTAGGAATTTCGATTGGAGATTTAAATGGTATTGGAAGCGAAGTTATTTTAAAAACATTCGAAGATAATCGAATGTTAGAATTGTGTACACCCGTAATTTTTGCAAATGCTAAGATTGTTTCTTTTTTAAGAAAGGAACTAAATATTGATGTGGCCATTCACGGAATAGATAAAATTGAACAGTTAGTTGTTGGTAAAATTAATGTGTTGAATGTATGGCGTGAAGGTGTAAATCTTGAAATGGGTAAGAATGATGATGTTGTTGGGAGTTACGCCATAAAATCGTTTGCAGCAGCGACAAAAGCTTTGAAGGGAGGTTTTGTAGATGTTTTAGTAACGGCTCCTATTAATAAGTATAATATTCAATCTGAAGAATTTAAATTTCCAGGACATACAGATTATTTGGATAAAGAATTAGAAGGGGATGCTTTAATGTTAATGGTTCATGATGATTTGCGTGTTGGATTGCTTACTGATCATGTTCCAGTAAATGAAGTAGCAAAACATTTGAATGAAAAATTAATTTCTAGTAAAATTAAAACTGTCATTCAAACTTTAAAGCAAGATTTTGAAATAGAGAAGCCAAAAGTTGCTGTTTTGGGTTTAAATCCGCATTCAGGTGATAATGGAGTAATTGGTCAAGAAGAAGAAAAAATAATAAAGCCTGCGTTGAAAAAATTATTTGAGGCTGGAAATATGGTTTTTGGACCCTTTTCTGCGGATGGTTTTTTTGGTTCAGCACAATATGAGAAATATGATGCGGTTATTGCAACGTATCATGATCAAGGATTAATTCCTTTCAAAACATTATCTTTTGGAAATGGAGTAAATTATACAGCTGGATTAAATAAAATTAGAACATCTCCCGATCATGGTACAGCTTATGAAATTGCGGGTAAAGGTGTTGCTAATCACGAGTCATTTAAAGAGGCGGTTTATTTAGCAATTGATATTTTTAAGAAAAGAAATGACTATCAAGAGCTGATAAAGAACCCTTTAAAAACAAAAGAAAAACAGTTATAAACAAAAAAATGTTTACAACTAGTTTGAATTTATAAATATTTTATATCTTTGCACACCTTTTAAAAAGGTAAAACTGTTGTTATGAACAATTTAAAAGAATATTTAATTCCCTTTGTGGGATTAAAAATAGGGAAGCATCAGTTTGATTATCAAATAGATAATACGTTCTTTAAAAACTTTGATTACGACGAATTTAATGACGTTTCAGTCAAAGTAGATATTGTTTTAGAGAAGAAAAGCACCATGCTTGAGCTTGAAATTAAACACAAAGGAACTGTAAATGTGCCTTGTGATGTTTCAGGTGAAGAGTTTGATTTACCTATCAAAGGAAAATTAAAACTTTTAGTAAAGTTTGGAGACGCTTTCAATGATGATAATGAAGAGTTGTTGATTTTACCTCATGGTGAGTTTCAAGTAAGTGTAGCACAATATATTTATGAGTCAATCATATTATCAGTGCCATTACGAAGAATTCATCCAGGAGTTAAAGATGGTTCATTATCACATGTAATTGACAAATTAGAGTCACTATCCCCTCAAGAAAACAAAAAAGAAGAACAACAAAATAATGATATAGACCCTAGATGGGAAAATTTAAAAAAACTATTAACGGATAAATAAAATAGAACAATGGCACATCCTAAGAGAAGACAGTCGTCTACAAGAAGAGATAAAAGAAGAACGCATTACAAAGCAACAGTTGCTCAAATTGCTACTTGTCCTGTAACTGGTGAAGCTCACTTATACCACAGAGCTTACTGGCATGAAGGTAAAATGTATTACAGAGGTCAAGTTGTTATTGACAAAACGGAAGCTGTAGCTTAATCGTACCAAAAAAATAGAGAAAACTCTCACATCGTGAGAGTTTTTTTGTTAAATACCTATTCGAGTTTGTAATTCTACATTTCGAATAGGATTCGTTTGAAATTTTTTTTGTAATTTCCACCACTTTTTAAATTTTAAAAATTTGAAAAGAAAAATTAATCGAAGATGAATAAAATAACAGCAGCAATTACGGCAGTTGGAGCTTATGTTCCTGATTATGTTTTGTCGAATCAAGTGTTAGAAACATTAGTAGATACTAATGATGAATGGATAACCACTCGTACAGGAATTAAAGAAAGAAGATTGTTGAAAGAAGAAGGAAAAGGAACTTCATTTATGGCAATTAAAGCCGCTCAAAATCTATTAGAAAAAGCCAATTTAGATCCTAAAGAGATAGATTTGTTAATTATGGCAACAGCAACTCCAGATATGCCAGTAGCATCAACAGGAGTTTATGTGGCAACAGAAATTGGAGCAACTAATGCATTTGCTTATGATTTACAAGCTGCTTGTTCAAGTTTTCTTTATGGAATGTCAACAGCTGCAGCGTACATCGCTTCAGGTAGATATAAAAAAGTTTTATTAATTGGTTCTGATAAAATGTCATCGATTATCGATTACACTGATAGAGCAACTTGTATCATCTTTGGAGATGGAGCAGGAGCGGTATTATTTGAACCCAATACAGATGGTTTAGGACTTCAGGATGAAATCTTAAAAAGTGATGGAATCGGAAGGGAGTTCTTAAAAATTGAAGCAGGTGGTTCTATTTTACCTCCTTCAGAAGAAACGGTTAAAAACAAACAACATTTTGTATTCCAAGATGGAAAAACCGTTTTCAAATATGCTGTTTCTGGAATGGCAGATGTTAGTGAAAAAATCATGGAGCGTAATAATTTATCTCATGATGATATTAACTGGTTAGTAGCACATCAAGCTAATAGAAGAATTATTGATGCTACTGCAAATAGAATGGGATTAGATGAATCTAAAGTTTTAATTAACATTCAAAAATACGGAAATACTACTTCGGCAACCCTACCTTTATTATTATCAGATTTTGAAACCCAATTGAAAAAAGGGGATAACATTGTATTTGCTGCTTTTGGTGGCGGATTTACATGGGGAGCTATCTATTTAAAATGGGCTTACACTAAAAAATAACAAACTTAACTAAATCAAATATTATGGATATTAGAGAGATTCAAAACCTAATCAAATTTGTAGCAAAATCAGGTGCTACAGAAGTAAAATTAGAAATGGACGATTTTAAAATCACCATAAAAACTACTGCTGAAGGTACAGAAAGTACTACAACTTATGTACAACACATGCCTATGGCAGCAGCTCCTCAGGTTGCGGCTCCACAAGTTGTAGCAAATGCTGCAGCACCGGCAGCACCAGCGGCGGCACCAGCAGCAGATGACAATTCAAAATATGTTACAGTAAAATCGCCAATTATTGGTACTTTCTATAGAAAACCAGCTCCAGACAAACCAATGTTTGTAGAAGTAGGTTCAACCATTGGAAAAGGAGATGTGCTTTGTGTAATTGAAGCAATGAAATTATTCAACGAAATCGAATCTGAAGTTTCTGGTAAAATCGTAAAAGTTTTAGTAGATGATGCTTCTCCTGTTGAATTTGATCAACCTTTATTCTTAGTTGATCCATCTTAATAAAGTTAGAAATTAGAGGTTAGAAGTCGAAAATTATTTCGCTTCATAATTGTCTAATTGACACATTGTCTAATTGTCTAATTATAAAGTACATGTTTAAAAAAATATTAATTGCCAATAGAGGAGAAATTGCACTTCGTGTAATTAGAACCTGTAGAGAAATGGGAATTAAAACCGTTGCAGTTTATTCTACAGCAGACGCAGATAGTTTGCACGTAAAATTTGCTGATGAAGCGGTTTGTATAGGACCACCTCCAAGTAACTTGTCATACTTAAAAATGTCAAATATTATAGCAGCTGCAGAAATTACAAATGCAGATGCTATTCACCCAGGATACGGATTCTTATCTGAAAATGCTAAATTTTCTAAGATTTGTCAAGAACATGGGATTAAATTTATTGGAGCTTCTCCTGAAATGATTGAAAAAATGGGTGACAAAGCTACGGCAAAGTCAACGATGTTAGAAGCAGGAGTACCTTGTGTACCTGGTTCTGAAGGAATTTTAGAATCTTTTGAAGAAGCAAAAAAAGTAGCAAAGAAAATTGGTTATCCAGTGATGATGAAAGCTACTGCTGGTGGTGGAGGTAAAGGAATGCGTGCTATATGGAAAGAAGAAGAGCTTGAAAAAGCTTGGGAAAGCGCACGTATGGAAGCTGCCGCAGCATTCGGGAACGATGGGATGTATATGGAAAAACTTATCGAAGAACCTCGTCATATTGAGATTCAGGTAGTAGGAGATTCGTATGGTAAAGCATGTCACCTTTCGGAAAGAGATTGTTCAGTTCAACGTCGTCACCAAAAATTAACTGAAGAAACGCCTTCTCCATTTATGACGGATGAATTACGTGAGAAAATGGGAACAGCAGCGGTTAAAGCAGCAGAGTATATCAAATATGAAGGTGCTGGAACGGTTGAATTTTTAGTGGATAAGCACAGAAATTTCTACTTCATGGAAATGAATACTCGTATCCAAGTAGAACATCCTATTACGGAGCAAGTAGTTGATTACGATTTAATTCGTGAGCAAATTTTAGTAGCAGCAGGTGTGCCAATTTCGGGTAAAAATTATTATCCACAATTACACTCTATAGAATGTCGTATTAACGCTGAAGATCCTTATAATGATTTCCGTCCTTCGCCAGGTAAAATTACGGTTTTACACGCACCAGGAGGACACGGAGTACGTTTAGATACACATGTTTACGCTGGATATACAATTCCACCAAATTATGACTCTATGATTGCTAAGTTAATTACGACTGCTCAAACTAGAGAAGAAGCAATCAACAAAATGAAGCGCGCTTTAGATGAGTTCGTAATCGAAGGAATCAAAACGACAATCCCATTCCACAGACAATTAATGGACGAACCAGATTATGTGGCTGGAAATTATACTACAAAATTCATGGAATCTTTTGTAATGAAAGATCCTCAAGAATAAATAGCAAAAAGCGATTTCAATTTGAAATCGCTTTTTTTAGTTATTACTTTCTAGTTTTTATTTTCATGTTGAATTTGTATTTGCCCTTGAATTTTTAAAGTGTTTCTTTCAACCAACTAAAAAATTCTCTTTGCCAAACTAATGCATTTTGTGGTTTTAATACCCAATGGTTTTCATCTGGAAACAATAAGAATTTACTTTTAATTCCTTTTAATTGTGCTGCTTGAAAAGCTTCTTGACCTTGTCCAATTGGTACACGGTAATCTTTTCCTCCTTGGATAATTAAAATTGGCGTGTTCCAGTTGTTGATTAACTTAATTGGATTGAATTCGTTATATGTTTTTTGAGCAGTTGCATTGTCTTTTTCCCAATATGCACCACCAGAATCCCAATTCGTAAAGAACACTTCTTCCGTAGTTCCATACATACTTTCAGTATTAAAAATACCAGCATGAGCAATAAATGTTTTGAAACGATCTTTATGAATTCCAGCTAAATAAAATACAGAGTAACCACCATAACTCGCACCTACAGCTCCTAAACGGTTTTTGTCTACGTATGATTCTTTTGCTACATCATCAATAGCGGCTAGGTAATCATCCATAACTTGTCCGCCCCAATCTCCTGAAATTTGTTCGTTCCAAGCGGTTCCATGACCTGGCATTCCTCTACGATTTGGCGCTACAATTACATAACCTTGCGAAGCCATTAATTGGAAATTCCAACGGAAAGAATACGATTGTGTCAACGCACTTTGTGGTCCACCTTGGCAGTATAAAAGGGTTGGGTATTTTTTAGTTTTATCAAAATTTGGAGGTAAAATTACCCAAACCAACATCTTTTTACCATCGGTAGTTGTAACCCAACGTTTTTCTGTTTTACAAGAAGCGATTTTAGCATAAGCTTCATCGTTTACTTTTGTAATTTGTTTCCAAGTTTTCTTTGCTAAATCATACGAATATACTTCCGGAGCATGATTCATATCATTACGAGTTACTAATACTGAAGTTCCTGAAAAACCAACAATTCCGTTTACGTCAAAATCACCATCAGTTAATTGTGTTACTCTAATAGCAATTTTAGTTAGCCCCGGAAAATTAACTTCAAAAAGTTGTTTAGTACCTTTTGTTGCCGCAATGAAATACACTTTTTTTCCATCGGCACTCCAAGTATAACTATCTACAGTTCCATCCCATCCAGCTGTTAAATTAATATCTATTCCTTTAAGGCGAACAATAATGTCATTTTTATCTGCTTCATAACCATCGCGTTTCATTTGCAGCCAAGTCAAATCTCCTTTTGGTGAAAACTGAGGAGCAGTGTCGTAACCTAAATTGCTTTCAGTAAGATTTTTTGTGGTTTTGGTTGTTAAATCGTATTCATATAAATCGGTGTTGGTGCTGGTTGCGTAAGCAGTTCCGGCTTTCTTTTTACAAACGTAGATAATTTTTGTTCCATCAGGTGACCAAATGTAATCTTCATCACCACCAAAAGGTTTTTGAGGTGCATCATAAGGTTCGTTTGGCATAATATCTATTTCAATCGCATCTTTTTTATTTTCCGAATAAAAAACGTGGTTGTGAGTTCCATCGTTCCAAGTGTCCCAATGACGATAATCCAAACCAGTATACACTTGAGCTGTGGTTTTAGATAATTCTGGATAAAGGTCTTTTCCTAGCAGATTTTCAACTTTTACTTCTTTTGATGATAAAAAATGTTTTCCATCAGGTGAAACATTCTTATCTGCTAAAAGCGATTTGTAATCTTCCACCAAAGTAGCATTTCCACCTTGAACAGGAATAGTGTAATATTTTGAATTGATTTTATTTTCTTCAACAGAAGGCGTTCCCACTTTATAAATTAAAAGTTTTCCATCTTTTGAAATTCCTAATGGGGTAACTCTTCCTAATTGCCATAAGGTTTCGGGAGTTAAGTTTTGTTGTGCTAGTATACTCATACTTATCATGCTGAAAATTAAAAAAATGTAATTTTTCATGTTGATTAAATTTAAAACGAAGCTAAATGTAGTAATTTTTTCAAAAAATATGACTATTTTCACAATCTAAAATATTTTGCAAAAAATGAGAAAACTGGCGCTACATTGGCAAATTTTACTAGGAATGGTATTTGGAGTATTATTTGCTTTTTTATTGATACAATTTGAATGGGGTAAAGATTTAATCGTTGATTGGGTAAAACCCTTCGGAACTATCTTTATCAACTTATTAAAATTAATAGCTGTACCTTTAATTTTAGCGTCATTAATCAAAGGAATTTCTGATTTAAAAGATATTTCTAAATTATCTAAAATGGGTGGAAGAACCATAGGTTTGTATGTTTTAACAACAATTTTTGCGGTTTCTATAGGATTAGTAGTGGTAAATCTTATCAAACCAGGGAGTTATATTTCAGAAAAAACCAGAACTGAATTAGTAGCTAATTATACAGCTGATGCCAATTCTAAAATTGAAGCTGCTGCAAAGCAAAGTGAAGTTGGTCCATTACAATCCTTAATCGATATTGTGCCAGATAATATTGTGAAAGCCTCTTCAGATAATGGTAATATGTTGCAAGTAATTTTCTTCGCAGTGATATTTGGAATCGCCATGATTTTAATTCCAGAAGAAAAATCAAAACCAGTTAAAGATTTTTTCGATAGCTTTAATGAAGTTATTTTAAAAATGATTGATTTAATCATGTTGTTTTCTCCGTTTGGAGTTTTCGCATTATTAGCCGCAATTGTTGCCGAATCGCCAAGTTTGGATTTATTTAAAGCACTTGGTATGTATGGTTTAACGGTTCTTTTAGGATTGTGTCTAATGATTGGGGTTTATTTGTTAATTGTTAGAGTATTTACAAATAGAAGCCCAAAATTCTTTTTCAACGGAATTTCTCCAGCGCAATTATTAGCTTTTTCCACAAGTTCTAGTGCTGCAACTTTACCCGTTACTATGGAAAGAACTGTTGATAATTTAGGTGTAGATGATGAAGTAGCCAGTTTTGTTTTACCAATTGGTGCAACTATAAACATGGACGGTACAAGTTTGTATCAAGCAGTAGCTGCCGTATTTATTGCGCAGTCTTTTGGAATGGATTTAAATTTTGCAACCCAATTAGGTATTATTGTTACCGCAACTTTGGCTTCTATTGGTAGTGCAGCTGTTCCTGGAGCTGGTATGGTAATGCTTGTAATTGTATTAGCACAAGCAGGTATTCCTGAAGCTGGTTTGGCCTTAATTTTTGCTATCGACAGACCATTAGATATGTGTAGAACAACCGTAAATGTTACAGGTGATGCAGCGGTTTCCATGATTGTAGCAAAATCAGTTAATAAATTAGCATAAAATGGATAATTTTCATTGGACAAAACTTTTTAATCCAGAGTTTTACATAACAATGGAAGTTGGTGGAATTCCTATTGGGATTTACATGGTGCTATTTATTGTTTTCGCAGAGACAGGATTATTTGCAGGTTTCTTTTTACCAGGCGATAGCTTGCTATTTCTTTCGGGAATTTACAGTAGGGAATTGGTAGAAACTTTTTTTATGATTCCAAGTGATTTGTCTAATGTTACCATTTTATCCTTATTAATTGCTACTGCCGCTACGCTAGGTAATATTTTTGGATATTGGTTTGGTGCCACTAGTGGTCAGTTTTTATACAATAAACAAGATAGTTTCTTTTTCAAAAAGAAATATTTGTACGAATCGCAAGCTTTCTTCGAAAAACACGGAGGTAAAGCCATCATATTTGCTCGTTTTCTTCCAATTGTGAGAACATTTGTGCCAATTATAGCCGGAATTGTTCACATGGAAAAAAGTAAATTCATGCTTTATAATGTGTTAAGTTCTTTGCTTTGGTCTTTTCTTTTAGTATTTGCAGGACATTATTTATACGGGTTCTTTAATGAAGAATTTGGTATCGATTTAAAAAAACACATCGAAACGATTATCTTAATATTAATTGCGATAACTTCTTTTCCTTTAATAATGAAGGCAATTAAAGCTAAAAGAAAATCTCAAAATTAATTTTTAGCACTTAATAAGTTGTCTAGTTCTTGTTCAATTTTTTTTGAATCAGGAGAAGAAGCTTTTGAATTCGAAATCTCTCCATTTTTATTTAATAATACATAACGGGGAATAAAATCAATTGCTAGATTTTTTAAATATTCAGAGGTCTTTGGATTAATGATAACATAGCTATTTTCTAGTAATTTCTCATATTGATTAGCTTTTTTCCAAGCCTCAAAATTTGAATCTGTAGATAAGTATAAAAAAACCACTTCTTTTTCCTCATATTGCTCATGAAGTTTTCTTGAACTTGGAAGTGCAGCTCTACAAGGAGCACACCAACTCGCCCAAAAATCTATATATATTATCTTTCCTTTGTTAGCATCAATCACTGCTGATAATGTAGTCGCTTTTTTATTTTCGTCGTATAAAATAACGTCAGTGGTGTTTTGTTTTAAAGCTTCAATATCTACTAAAAATGCTTTTTCAAAACCTTCAATTAATATTTTGTCGTTGGAGTGTTTTTTAAATAGTGTAATGTAAGTTGATAATTTTTGAGGATCTGATTTTGCAATTCGATTTAAATAAACAAACAATAAATATTCTTTTGCTTTTGAAGAAAACAAATTTGATTCTTCAATTTTTTTAAAACCATCTTCATAATCATCATATTGCATACTAACATCTTTAGTTTTGGTTTTGTTATTTGCCGTTTTTAATTCAAAATCTTTAATCTCTTTTTCGTATTTCTTTATTTTGAACTCGTTTTTAACATACAGCTCTAAGAAATAACGATATGATTTTAACCAAATTAATTCTTCTTTTTTAAGATTGATTTTATAATCAGAAAAATTTGTTTTTGTGTCTGTGTTTAAGGTATAAAAAGTGATGTAATTCAATTGCGTTTCAAAAGTTTCCTTTGAAATTTTACCCGAATTCAAAGCATCTTCTAGTTTTGTTTTTGAATTTTGAATAAAGTTGCTCAATTCAGTTTTATATTCTTTTTCTTCTTTTGAATTTCGACTTCTTTTATTGGTTTGAAAAAAGCCAAAATTATCAATTGGAAAACTTAAATTTAATTCGTGTTCTAGGTTCAAATCAAATGATTTTACTTCACGATTTAATATATTAAAATTCGGAAATCCATTCTCGTAATCAATTTCTACTATATCATTTGCGTATAAAATCACTCTCGAACTTTTATTCAATTCTTTCCAATTATGGATTAAAAAAATCTTATCTGATTCAATATTAAGTTGTATTGTGTCGTTTTTTTCTTTGTTATTTGGTAAAAGATATGTTTCTCTGTATGAATTGTATTCTGAATAATTTATCAACGAATTCATTCTTTTAAATCCTGAAGTTTCTTCAAAGTGATAACTACTTTTTTTAAAAATTAAAATGATTTTGTTTTGTCCAATTAATAAAGATGAGAAAAATAGGGTAGCTGTTAGTAAATATAATTTCATTTTTAGATTTTAGTTATATAACGATATTTCATTATAAAAGTATATAATGCTATTTAAATAAAAATATTTTTTTCTACTTAATATGTAATTTTTATTTTAACATAAAAATATTTTATCTTTTTTATTAAATATATAAATAAAAATTTATATAATATTTTTTAGAGATTTGCATCATAAATCTTAAAATAAATAGATATGACTAGAATTACGGTAGCAAAAGGAGATGGAATTGGTCCAGAAATTATGGATGCCACTCTTGAGATTATTAAAGCAGCTGGAGCCAAAATTGAAATCGATGAGATTGAAGTTGGTGAGAAAGTGTATTTAGCAGGAAACACTTCAGGAATATCAGATGAGTCTTGGGATATTATTAGAAGAAATAAAGTTTTTCTAAAAGCTCCAATTACAACACCTCAAGGAGGAGGATACAAGAGTTTAAATGTAACCACTAGAAAATTTTTGGGTTTATATTCTAATGTAAGACCTTGTATGAGTTTACATCCATTTGTAGAAACAAAGCATCCTAATATGGATATTGTAATTATTAGGGAAAATGAAGAAGATTTGTATGCCGGAATTGAACATCAACAAACAGATGAAGTGGTGCAATGTTTGAAACTAATAAGTAGACCAGGTTGTGAAAAAATTATAAGATATGCTTTTGAATATGCAAAAGTGTATGGTAGAAAAAAAGTAACGTGTTTTACTAAAGATAATATCATGAAGCAAACAGATGGGTTATTCCATCAAGTTTTTGACGAAATTGCAAAGGAATATCCAGAGATTGAAAACGAACATTGGATTATTGATATTGGAGCAGCAAAAATGGCCGATACACCAGAGGTTTTTGATGTAATTGTAACTTTAAATCTTTATGGTGATGTCTTGTCTGATATAGCGGCACAAATAGCAGGTTCTGTTGGATTAGCGGGTTCCGCAAATATTGGAGAAGAATGTGCTATGTTTGAAGCTATTCATGGATCAGCCCCAAGACGTGCTGGCCAAAATTTAGCCAATCCTTCAGGTTTGTTAGGAGGTGCAATTATGATGTTAAATCACATAGGACAAGGTGAAGTAGCAGAAAAAGTACAAAATGCATGGTTAAAAACTATTGAAGATGGAATTCATACATATGACATCTATAAAGAAGGAATTAGTAAAGAAAAAGTAGGGACTAAAGAGTTTGCTCAAGCCGTAATTTCCAACTTAGGAAAAACACCTTCAAAACTTAAACCTGTTTCTTATGCAAAAGAAACAACTCTAAATCTTCCAAAATATGTGAAGAAACCTAAAAAGAACAAAGAGTTAGTTGGAGTTGATTTATTCGTTCACTGGGAAGGTACTAATCCAAATGAATTAGCAGCAATAATGCAAAGTATAAATTCTGAGAACAAACACTTAACCATGATTACTAATCGAGGAATTAAAGTGTGGCCAAATGGTTTCGAAGAAACATATTGTACGGATCATTGGCGTTGTAGATTTAAACCTACAAATGGAAAATTAATGTTTAAAAACGGAATTATAGCTTTGTTATCAAGAGCTTTAGATGCTAAAATTGATGTTATAAAAACAGAAAACTTATATGAGTTTGATGAAGTTCCGGGATATTCATTAGGTCAAGGGCAGTAATTTTATACCAATTATTTACATAAAAAGTTTACTGATTTAATTCGGTAAACTTTTTTTATTTTTTCCAACTTCAAATTTTAGAATTGATAGGTAACTAAAAACAAATTCTTACATTTACTTTTTAAAAATACACCATGCAACTGAGTTATTGGGAAATAAAAAATTGGTTTTCAAACATTGATTTTACTATAGTAGGTAGTGGAATTGTAGGTTTACATACAGCACTAGCATTACGAGAAAGATTTCCATCTGCAAAAATTTTAATTCTCGAAAAAGGTATTTTACCTCAAGGTGCAAGTACTAAAAATGCAGGTTTTGCCTGTTTTGGAAGTATTTCGGAAATCATAGACGATTTAAAAACACATACCGAAGAAGAAGTAATACAACTTGTTCAAAAACGATATGCAGGTTTGCAATTACTCCGAAAAAATCTTGGCGACTCAATTATCGATTTGAAACCTTATGGTGGATATGAATTATTTTTAAAAGAAGATGAATCGTTTTATGCCGAATGTATTCAAAAAATCCCTTTCATTAATGATATTATAAGACCGCTTTTCAAAACCGATGTTTTTGCTAAAGAGCTAGATCGATTTAATTTTGGAGGCATTTTTGAAAATTTGATTTTTAATCCGTTTGAAGCCCAAATCGATACGGGTAATATGATGCAAGCTTTGCTAAAAAAAGCGCATCAAAGCGATATATTAATTTTAAACTCTCAAACCGTAACAAGTTTTCAAGAAGTAAACGATAGTGTTGAGGTAGAAACGAATGAAATTACCTTTAAAACCAATAAATTATTATTTACTACAAACGGCTTTGCATCGCAATTAACAAACAACCAAGTAAAGCCAGCTAGAGCGCAAGTTTTGATAACTAAACCTATTCCAAATTTAGATATTAAAGGCACTTTTCATTTAGATAAAGGCTATTTTTATTTTAGAAATATAAACGATAGAATTCTATTTGGTGGCGGAAGAAACTTAGATTTTGAAGGTGAAACTACCACTTCTCATGATACAACCGAATTGATTCAGAATCGTTTGGAAGAATTATTAAAAAAGGTAATTTTGCCACATCATGAATTCGAAATTGAACACCGATGGAGTGGCACTATGGGTGTGGGAATTCATAAAAAACCAATAGTGGAACAACTTTCAAGCCATGTCTATTGTGGAGTTCGCATGGGCGGAATGGGAGTTGCCATAGGCAGTTTAGTCGGACAAGAATTAGCAGATTTGATTTAAAATGGCAAAAAAAACTACTACGAAAAATAAAGCACCAAAAACACAAGCAAAAAAAAGAACAACAGGTCAAAAGATTTTACGTTTCTTTTGGTTGCTATTTTTATGGTTTAACATCATTAGTTTTTCGGTGGTGTTGCTTTTTAAATTTGTTCCGGTTCCATTTACACCATTAATGGGAATTCGCGCTTTAGAACATAATGCAGCTGGGAAAGATATGATGTGTAGCCACGATTGGGTGCCCATAGACGAAATTTCTTTAAATCTACAAAAAGCGGTTATTGCCAGTGAAGACGGACGTTTTTTAGAACATTGGGGTTTTGATTTTGAAGCCATGCAAAAGGCGTTTAAAAACAATCAAAAAGGAAAACGTTTAAAAGGAGGAAGTACCATATCTCAACAAACGGCAAAAAATGTTTTTCTTTGGCAAGGTAGAAGTTACCTTCGTAAAGGATTGGAAGCCTATTACACGGTTTTAATTGAATTAATTTGGGGTAAAAAACGCATCATGGAAGTCTATTTGAATAGTATTGAAATGGGAGATGGTATTTATGGAGCTGAAGCAGCTGCAAAATATTGGTTTCGAAAAGATGCGGCTACATTAACACGCTATGAAGCAGCTGGTATTGCAGCAATATTACCTAATCCAAGAAGGTTTAAAGCTTCAAATTCATCTTCTTATATTAATAGAAGAAAAGCTAAAATTAGTAAAGAAATTGGCTTCGTAAAACTCGAATATTAATTCATTCAGAAAGAAAATTAGAGGTTTTAAAAAGTTTATTCAAGATTTTTGGTGAGTTTCTACTATTTTTATGGTTTAATCTCAATTTTGAAAAGTAAATTTCTACATTTTATATTCTTTTTGTTTGTTGTCCAAATTTGGGCACAAGATCCTGTTACCATTCATTTAACCGATAAAGAAGGTTTACCCGATTATGAAATTTATGACGTATTAGAAGATTCTAATGGCTACATATGGATAGCTGCAAATAAAGGATTGTTTCGATATGACGGAAAAGTCTACACTTTGTTTTCACATCCTCAAAAAAGAGGATTGTCGGTTTTTGGATTACTTCAGGATAGTAAAGGTAGAATTTGGTGCAATAATATTTCGGGGCAGTTTTTTTATATTTATAATGAAAAGATGTCCCTTTTTGTAGACTTAAAAGATCAAATTAATGGTAAATTATCGGAATTTAAAATACTTCATAACGAACTAATCGCTTTAACAGAAAATGGTATTTACAAACAATCAATTGATGCAAAGTCAGGGAATTTTTTTAAAGATGAAGAAGTAGCTTCTGTTTATTATCATTCACCATTTTTTTTTAATAATCAATTCTATTTTATTCATGCTAATAATGTTAGGAAGTTAAATGATACTAAAATTAGCGATGGATTGCCTATAAATTTTCAAGGAAAAGCCATAAATAAATTTTGTTATCTCAATGTAAATGGAAAAATTTTATGCGTTTACAATGATGTTTCTTCTCATGTTTTAGAATACAAAAACAATAAGTATTTAAGTGTAAATCTTAAAGAGCTTACAGATAAAAATATCAATAAATTACTAAATATTGATAATGAAATTTGGATTTGTACTGCATCTGGAGTTTATATTTATCAAATAATTAAAGATGATTTAGTTTTTAAAAGAAGTTTTCTAGAAAATGAAGTTGTTACCAATGTTTTAAAAGATAAAAATCAGAATTATTGGATAGCTACTTTACAAAACGGAATATTTGTTATTCCAAACATAAATATTTTAAAATTAAATGACCTGAATGATTTAAAAATCACCGATTTAGAAAGAATTAACAGTCAATTTATTTTGTTTGGTACTTTTGATGGAAAATTAGGTTGGATAGATACACATAATTTTAAAACACAACTTTTTGAGTTGCCATCAAATTCTAAAGTAACAAAATTGTTGTTTGATGAAGTTAGAAATGTAGTCTATGTGAGTCAAGATAAAGCGGGACATGTATGGGATTTGAAAAAGAGAAAATTGTATAATTTTTCACAAATTTTTGCAGCAAAAACACTTTCAATTCAAAAAAACAATCTTCTATACGGGACGTATAACAATGCCCAAATGATTAATTTACCAACTAATCATAATCTGTCATCAGAAAAAATTCATCAATTGAGTAAACCTTCATATAGTTCAACCAATATTCAATATGCTTTTCAAGATTTAAGAAAAAAACGTTCTTACACATCGGCATTTAACGATGATTCATTTTATATGGGGTATGTGGATGGGCTTTTTAAGCAAGAAAAGGCAAACTTAACAGAAATAAAATTTCAAAATCATTCTATTTTTTCAGTTGATTTAGTGATTGATTACGATAAAAACGCGTGGATTTCCACCTTTGAAGACGGTCTTCTTAAAATTGAAAAAGGAAATAAAATTCAAAACTATTCTATTAAAAATGGACTCTTATCTAATTATTTAGGTAAATTAAAAGTAGATCAAGATAAAATTTGGATTGCGACAGATAATGGCTTGCAACTTTTTGACATGCAAACTCAAAAATTCCAAAATTTATTAAAGAGTGATGGTTTAGAAACTTATGATTTTGTTGATATTGAAATTACAAATGAAAATGTAATAATTGCATCAAAAAAAGGAGTTTATTTATTAGACAAAAAGTATTGTTTTAAAGAATATAAAACACCAGATGTTTTTATTACTTCGGTAGAAGTAAATAATGAAAAAATAGCCAATAAGAAAAAATTGGTTTTGGATTATGATTCAAATTCTTTAAAAATCGCATTTAATGTAACAGGTTTTCAAAAGGAAGCGTTTATTAATTATCAATATCGTTTGCATTCTAATGACAATTGGCAAACATTAGATAACGGACTCAACTTTGTTAAATATAATAGTTTACCATCCGGAGATTATTCATTTGAAGTTAGAGCTATAAATAAAAATAGTGTTGCCTCAAAAAGCCAAACGATTTCAATTGAGATTAATTCTCCTTTTTGGCAAAAATGGTGGTTTTATCTAGTGCTTTCGTTGATTACGGTAGCCATTAGTTGGTTTTTGTTTTATTACAATTCGTTAAAAAAGCAACAAAAGCAAGAACAAATAGTAAAACAAGCCAAATCAGAGCGGGAATTGTTGTTTTCTCAACTTGAGAATTTAAGGTCTCAAATGAATCCACATTTTATATTTAATGCCTTGAATTCTATTCAAGAATATATCATGTCGAATGAAAAAGATATGGCAAGTACCTATCTTGTAAAATTTTCACGATTAATACGATTGTATTTAAATCAAAGTCGAAATCAAGAAGTACTTTTAAAAGATGAAGTTGAAGCATTAAAATTGTATTTAGAATTAGAAAAAGATCGATTTGAAGACACTTTAAATTACAGTATTGATATAGAGTCTAATCTGCTTCACAAAACTATCTTTGTTCCTTCTTTATTTATTCAGCCTTATGTAGAAAATGCAATTAAACACGGTCTTTTACATAAAGTTAACGACAGAAAATTATCAGTTCAATTTAAACAATCTGATGCTAAGCTAATTTGTATTATTGATGATAATGGAGTAGGAAGAAAAGAAGCAGAAAACTATAAAAAAGGAAGAGTTGAACAGCACAATTCATTTGCTACAACAGCCAATCAAAAAAGAGTAGTTTTACTTAATAGAATGCGCAAAAATAAAATATCAGTAGCAATTATTGATAAAGTAAATAGTAATAATGAGGCACTTGGCACACAAGTAATCATAGAAATTCCATTTGATAATGAAAGCAGTAATCATTGATGACGAGTTAAAATCCAGAAAGTTAATTCAGGTTTTAATAGAAGAAAATTGTTCTGAAATAATGGAAATATTTCAAGCTTCAGATCTCGAAAGTGGTGTAGCAATTATTAAAGAACATCAACCCGATATCGTTTTTTTAGACATTGAAATGCCTAAACATTCTGGGTTGCAAATTTTAGAATTTTTTAATCCAAACGAAGTTGCATTTCAAATCATTTTTATAACAGCATATAATGATTATGCACTTCAAGCATTTAAGTTAGCGGCAGTTGATTATTTGTTAAAACCTATTGATAAATCCGAGTTTATACAAGCGGTTCAAAAAGCTAAAACGTTGTTAGAAAGTGAAAAAGTGAATCAAAAATTAGAAGATTTAAAAAAAGCATTTCAACAACTATCATTAAATAAAATGGCATTGGAAATCCCAAAAGGGATAATGTTTGTATCCCATGATGATATTCTATTTTTTGAAGCTGATGGTATGTATACCAAAGTTTATTTAAAAGGAAATGAAAGTCAATTAATTTGCAAACCTCTGAAGCATTTTGCAGATCAATTAGAAACTAAAACGATTTTTTATAAACCGCATCGTTCTTATTTGATAAACATGAAGTATCTAAAAGAATTGTCTAAAAATGATGGAGTTTATCTTATAATGGAAAACAATAAATCAATTCCGTTGGCAAAAGAAAAGCGAGAAGAGTTCATGAAATTAATTCATGAAGTTTTTTAATCTTCCATTCAGAAAAAAAATGTAACTATTCAGAAAGAAATACTATTTTTTTCTTCTTATTGAAGTCAACTTTGTTTCATAAAATATATTATTATGAAACTAAAATTACTTTTTACATTACTTCTTGCAAGTTTTTTTACTTTGGCACAAGTGCCAACAAACGGATTGGTTAAAGAATATTTATTTACAGGAGGAAGTTTAGCATCAACAGTTCAAACTCCGCTTCAAGCAGGCACGGTTAATTTAATTTCAAATGGTTCTTCAGTAAATGATAATGATCGATTTCAAAATAGTTTGCCAGTAAATGCAAATGCAAAAAACTTAAACGGATCAATTTTATACTGTGGAAGTACAGCATCTGCAAATGTTCAAAATTATGCTTTTAGTTTTTGGATGAAAGCAGATGAAAATGATGGTTATGCTAGAAATATTTTACATCAATTACAAGTTCCTGGTACAGGAAATGGGAATGTAGGTAGTTTCATTACATTAGTAGCTGGAAGACTTCAGTTTCAAACTTATGTGAAATATAATCCTAATTCTGCTGTTAGTAATCATTTATGGAACAGTTATCCTACTCCTTTTAATTACTTTTCAAATAGCCCATATCAATGGCATCATATTGTTCTTAATGTTGAAACAACCCTTAATGAAACACCTAATGGTTCAGATACAACTTATGAACTGATTGTTAATCAAAAAGTATATATAGATAATTATTTAGAAAGTAATATTACAAATAATGTAGTAGCAACTCTTCCAACAGGTACTTTTACTTATCAAGTCTTAGATCCATCAAAAGGACTAATTATTGGAAATCAAAGTACCGTTTCTTCACCTTTATTACAATATAGAGATGTAATAGACGATATTAGGTACTATGAAACAAGTCTGTCAGAATCAGATGTAGATGCTTTATTTCATGAAAATGTTACTCCAGGCCCTATCTATGTTGATGCATCAGCAACAGGTACTATGTCGGGTAACTCTTGGTCAAATGCATATACTACATTATGGGATGCAATTGTTTTAAATCCATTTAAAAAAGAAGTTTGGGTAAAAGCAGGTACTTACAAATTTCCTGGGCAACAATATCAAGGATTTGAGTTTTTATCTCATGGTAAGTTTTATGGCGGTTTTGATGGAACTGAAACGAGTTTAAATCAAAGAAATCCTGAAACAAATATAACGGTAATAAGTGGTGATACAAACGGAAATGACTCTACAAATCCAAATGATATTATTTACAATCATTTCACGAGAAACGATAATAAATATCATACTATCATTTTAGATGATGGAGTACATGAATTACTAATTGATGGATTTACAATTTCTGGAGGAAATGCTAATGGTACAATAATGACAACCGGAAGCAATCAATTTTACAGAACTAGGGGTGGTGCCATACAGGTATTAGGTAAAAATATTAGTGAAAATATTTCAGCCACTTTCAGAAATTGTATTTTTCAACATAACACAGGTTTTGAAACAGGAGTATTTGGGGTGTATTATAATTCAAATGCTCCACAGGTTTCATATGATGTAAATTTTGAAAATTGTATATTTAAAAATAATCATTCAAATAGTGGTAGTGCTATTTTACACGTTGGATCAATATCGAATCAATGGGTAGGCAAAGGAGAAATCGTAAACTGTTTATTTCATGATAACGTTTCTGTAAATGGTCCGGCAGCTGTTTATCTTTTTGCAAGTACTGCTGGTGGAGGCCCAACACAACTTGGATTAGATGTAAATATTGTTAATTCAACTTTTTCAAAAAATAGAGGAGGAATAATTTCGGGTGGACCAAATCAGGTATTGCGTTTTGATAATGCTAGTAATTGTGGATTTTATAATAATATATTATTTGGAAACGCAACAAATGGAAATCAATCTTCTATTCAAACATTTTATTCGCCTAATATTTCACAATATCCTACTATGAATGCAAATATTACAGAAGGATATTCATCTGGAACTAACGTAAATGTGAATCCGCTTTTTAATACTGATTTTACACTCCAATCAAGTTCTCCAGCAATAAATTCGGGAAATAACACTTATTTATCATCATTGTACGCAACAGATTTGTCAGGGAACAATCGTTTTGTAGGAACTGTTGACAAAGGAGCTTATGAATATGATGCAGCATTGTCAAATTCAGATTTTAATTTATCTAATGATTTTATTGTCTATCCAAATCCGGTTTCAGAAACATTATACATTCAAACGGAAGAAAAAATTAAAAAAATAACGTTGTATTCATTAGATGGGAGAAAACTAATTGAAAATTATTCAAATTCTATTCATGTTAAAGAGTTACCATCAGGAATATTTCTAGTTACCATTGAAACTGAAAATGATAAGATTAATAATCAAAGAATTATTAAGAAATAACCTGTATTTTAAAGTATTGTTCAATTTGAATTCATAATTATTTTATAAATGAATTATTTAAATGAATCCTGATACGTTCAGGATTTTTTTATTAAATCAATCTCTTTTTTCCATTTAGAAAAAAAACACCCCCTTTCAGAAAAAATTCATCATTTAAATTATGATTTACTATAATCTTTACACTATAAATTTATTATTATGAAACTAAAATTACTTTTTACATTACTTCTTGCAAGTTTTTTTACTTTGGCGCAAGTGCCAACAAACGGATTGGTTAAAGAATATGATTTTACATATGGTTCTGGAAATCAATATCTTAATTCAAATATTCAATCAAGTTTACAATCAGGTTTAGTAGATTTGATTAAAAGTGGTTCAAATGCTGCTTTTACAGATGATAGAAACAATAATATAAATAGTGCTCTACAATTAAATGGAGATTACTTATATTCAGGTGGAACGGAACAAACATATGTAAACGCATATACAATTAGCTTTTGGATAAAATCTACAACTATAGATAATGCAAATTCTAAATTTATCATTCATCAAAAAGGAAATTCACCAGTAAGAGGTCTTATCGTTGAATTATACAACGGACAATTACAATTTTATAATGTATTTGGGTATGGTAATACTTCAATTACAGATGTAAATACGGTTTATGTTACTTCAAGTATTAATGTGGCAGATGGGAATTGGCATCATGTAGTATGTGCAGTAAATTCAACTGCTTCAAGCACTGTTTTTGCTCCATATGTTGCATGGACAATAAATTATTATTCTAAAATGTATATAGATAATTATTTAGTTGGAAATGCAAATCAAACAGTTGTGCCGTCATATACAAATGGTCAATTAGTTAGAGAGGCTATAAATAGAATGCAACCTTTTTATATTGGAAGTTATCCAGGAAATACAAACCCATTACAAAAATATACAGATCAAATTGATCAAGTAAAATATTATGAAAGAGAATTATCAGTTGCAGAAATTGGTGAATTGTATTATGAAGAACATCCTCAATCTCCTATTTATGTTGATGTAAATGCATCGGGAAACAATGATGGTACTTCATGGGCAAATGCATACACAAACTTACAATTGGCAATTACTAACAACCCTTTTAGAGATGATATTTGGGTAGCGCAAGGTATCTACACACCATTTGGAAGTGGAAGAAATTCAACTTTTTTAATTGATAAAAAAACTAAAATTTATGGCGGATTCAATGGTACTGAAACTACATTAGAACAACGAAATTTTAGAAACAACCTGACTATTTTAAATGGCGATGTAAATGGAAACGATAATTCTAATATAAATCCATCTGAAGCTACTCGTTCCGAAAATTTATATCATATTGTAACAGTAAAAGGCGATCCTAGGATTGTTGTAATAGATGGGTTTTATTTATCTGGAGCAAATGCTAATGGTACAACTTTAACATCAGGAACTGCTTCTGCACAATATTTACACAATAGAGGAGGTGCTTTGTTTTTACATTCTTATTTACAAAATACTGAAGTAGATTTAAATGTTTCAAATTGTGTTTTTGAAAAAAATTCGGCAACAGATACTTCGGTTTTTTCAAATTGGTATTCTACAGGTGTTAACAGTATGTATCAAAACATCTATTTTACAAGTTGCATCTTCAAAAATAATTATGCTACACAAAATGCTCATGTACTTTTTTTAAGTTCGGGGGGATATGCTCAAATGACAACAGGTAAAATTATTAATTGCTTGCTACATGATAACACAACTATAAATGGCCCTGCAGGTCTCTACTTTTTTGCAAGTACTGCAAATGGAGGAAATGGAAGTAGCATGTCTTGCCAAATATTAAATACTACAATTTCAAATAATTCTGGAATTAATGGGAGTGTAATACGAGTTGATAATACCAATAATGTTCATGCGAGAAATTCAATTATTTGGGGTAATGGTTCTAATACTCCTATAACAAAAAATAATGCTATATTTTCTTGTATCTATTCAAACATTGAGCAAGGAGCACAAAATGGTGGCAGTAATACAGATCCTCTATTAGATTCTAATTATAAATTAACATCTTTATCGGTCGCAATTAATACAGGTATAAACTCAAATTTACCAGCCGAAATTACAACAGATTTAGCAGGTAATAATAGGTTTGTAGACACAGATGTTGATTTAGGAGCTTATGAATTTGATGCGGCATTGTCAAATTCAGATTTTAATTCAACAAAAGCATTTACAATATATCCAAACCCAACAAATGGCGATTTATATATTCAATCTGATGATGAAATAGCAAAAGTGATTTTGTATTCGTTAGACGGAAGAGTGCTTTTAGAAACTCAAAATACCTATTTACAAATTCATGATTTACCATCAGGCCTTTACATAGTATCTTTGGAAAATAATGTTGGAAAAAAATCAATTCAAAAAATCGTTAAAAAATAAGATAATGAAAAGTATTTTAATTGTTGTTTATTTCTCAATTGTAGGAATAAATGTAGTTAATATTAATTACGCAGATGCCACTTTAAACGAAATAAACATTGAAAGTAGTTTTTCGTTAATTAATGACACTAAAGATAAAATATCAATTCATACAGGTACAGGTTTTGTGTCTTTAAATAAAGGTTCAAAAACCAGTATTGGATGTAACGTTGGAAAAGAAGTTCGATGGGCAAATGAAGGTAAAAAAGGAGATGTTATTTTTAAAATTACTGCCGATATGTGTGGAAAAACATTGAAATTATCCGAATTAATGAAATAAATAAAATCAAAATATTTCAAAACCGAAAGCAAATCTTGTTTTCGGTTTTTTATTTTTATAGTAACATTTTATTTTAGTCTTCGACTAATAATAAAAAACTAAAAATTATGCAAGCACACGAAATAGATTACCATATTTATGGTGAAGAAATGCAATATGTTGAAATTGAGTTAGATCCGCAAGAGGTGGTTATTGCCGAAGCAGGAAGTTTTATGATGATGGACAACGGCATTAAAATGGAAACCATTTTTGGTGATGGAAGTAAACAAGAAGGAGGGATTTTTGGAAAATTATTATCAGCAGGGAAACGAGTTTTAACTGGTGAAAGTCTATTTATGACGGCCTATCAAAATATCGATATGGGGAAGCGTAAAGTCTCTTTTGCTTCACCCTATCCTGGAAAAATTGTAGCGATAGATTTAATGAAATATGGCGGAAAGTTTGTGTGCCAAAAAGATGCTTTTCTTTGTGCTGCAAAAGGAGTTTCCATTGGAATTGATTTTTCAAAAAAATTAGGCCGCGGTTTATTTGGTGGTGAAGGGTTTATTATGCAAAAATTGGAAGGAGATGGAATGGCATTTGTTCATGCAGGAGGTACATTAGCTCGAAAAGAACTTCAACCTGGCGAAGTATTAAAAGTAGATACAGGTTGTATTGTTGGATTCACAAAAGATGTTGATTATGATATTGAATTTGTAGGCGGAATTAAGAATACTATTTTTGGTGGTGAAGGTGTTTTCTTTGCTACCCTTCGAGGTCCTGGTGTAGCTTATATTCAATCATTGCCGTTTAGTCGTTTAGCTGATAGAGTTATTCAAGCAGCTCCTCAAATGGGAGGAAAAGATAAAGGGGAAGGTAGTTTATTAGGCGGACTTGGAAATCTTTTAGATGGAGATAATCGTTTTTAATTTGAATATTTAAATAAAAAAATCCCGAAAACTTTCATTTTTTCGGGATTTTTCATTTAAACCTAAATCCAATTATTTAAGGGTTGTGATGCCCATATTATACAATGTAAATACTTGCATATCCACATTTTCTTGTATCGATGCCGCTACTGATTTTCCAGCTCCGTGACCCGCATTTACATCAATACGAATTAAAACTGGGTTATCTCCAGCTTGTTTCGCTTGCAATTCAGCAGCAAATTTGAAACTGTGAGCCGGTACTACTCGGTCATCATGGTCTCCTGTTGTTACCATTGTTGCTGGATATTTCACACCTGCTTTTACGTTATGTACTGGTGAATATCCTTTAATGTATTCAAACATTTCTTTGCTTTGTTCCGATGTTCCGTAATCGTATGCCCAACCTGCTCCTGCAGTAAAGGTATGATAACGCAACATGTCTAATACTCCAACTGCAGGTAACGCCACTTTTACTAAATCTGGGCGTTGTGTCATTACGGCACCAACTAATAAACCACCATTAGAGCCTCCTTTTATCGCTAAATAATCAGAAGAAGTGTAGTTTTCCTTGATTAAATATTCAGCAGCAGCAATGAAATCATCAAAAACGTTTTGTTTTTGCAATTGCGTTCCTGCATCGTGCCATTTTTTACCATATTCACCACCACCGCGTAAATTCGCAACAGCGTAAACTCCGCCATTTTCTAACCAAACCGCGTTTGCAATACTAAATGATGGGGTTAAACTCACATTAAATCCTCCATATCCATAAAGGATGGTTGGATTTTTTCCGTTTAATTTGGTTCCTTTTTTATACGTAATAATCATCGGAACTTTTGTGCCATCTTTTGAAGTATAAAACACTTGTTTTGATTCGTAATCAGCTGAATTGAAATCCACTTTTGGTTTTTGATATACTGCTGATTTTCCGGTTTTTGGATCAAAAGTGTAAATAGTTCCTGGTGTTACATAATTCGTAAACGAAAAATATAAAGTAGTTTCTTTTTCTTTTCCACCAAAACCACCAGCTGTTCCAACACCTGGCAATTGAATATCACGCACTAATTTTCCGTTGTAATCATATTGTTTAATGAACGAAACCGCATCTTTCATATAACTTGCGAAAATATAACCACCACCAGTATTTGGCGACAATACATTTTCAGTTTCTGGAATACAATCTTTCCAGTTTTCTTTAGCTGGATTTGCTAAATCAAAAGTCACTACGCGTTTGTTTGGTGCTTTATAATTGGTGACTAAATAAATTTTAGAACCTTTGTTGTCTAAAACATCATTATCATTTTCGTAATTGTCAATTAACGTTTCGATTTTAGCATTAGGCTTTGATAAATCTAAATAGTATAATTCATTTCCAGAAGTTGAATTCGCTGCCGAAATAAATAAATACTTCTCATCTTCCGAAACATAACCACCAACATATCTTCTTTTTACATCGCCACCGAAAATTAATTTATCTGTTTTTTGTGAAGTATTTAATTTGTGATAATACAATTTGTGTTGGTCTGTTTTTGCTGATAATTCACTTCCAACAGGTTTATCATAGCTTGAATAATAAAAACCTTCGTTTTTGTACCAAGAAACGCCACTGAATTTTACATCTACAATGGTGTCGCCAATGATTTTCTTAGTTTTAGCTTCCATTACAATCACTTTTCTCCAATCACTACCGCCTTCTGAAATAGCATAAGCGACTAAACTTCCGTCTTTACTGAAATTTAATCCGCCTAGAGATGTAGTACCATCTTTTGAAAAGGTATTTGGATCTAAAAAAACTTCTTCTTTACCCGCTTTGTCTTTTCGGTACAAAACCGATTGATTTTGAAGTCCATTGTTTTTGTAGTAATAGGTAAAATCACCTTCTTTGAATGGAGCCGAAATTTTTTCGTAATTCCATAGTTGTTCCATTCTAGATTTAAGTTGATTTCTGTATGGAATTTGTTCTAAATAACCATACGTTACTACATTTTGTGCTTTTACCCATGCTTCCGTTTCTGCGCTTCGGTCGTCTTCTAACCAACGATAAGGGTCATTGATTTTTTCACCAAAATACGTGTCAACATGGTCGATTTTTTTTGTTTCAGGATAATTGATTTTTGTTTGTGCGTTCATAACAAGTGTACAAACAATAGCGGATACTGTTATTGTTTTTTTCATATTGTGTTTGTTGATTAAAACAAAGATATTCAATTGAATTCTAAAGATTTGTTAAAAAACAAAAACGACTGAAATTTCAGTCGTTTTTTATCTTAAAAATGAGCTATTTAGTTAATAGTTAACGGAAAATAAACTTCAGCATCTGTATTCCCTGCCGCATTTGTAATGTCTCCTTCTGCAACACCAACTGCGTTTTTGTTTGGTAAGTGTCTTAAAGTAACAGTTAATGTTCCTGTTGTTCCCGAAGCTCCTGCAACAAAAGTAAAATGTAAACCAACAGGATTTCCTTCAGAATCTAAATCGCTAGCACTATAGGTTATATTACCTAAAGCTCCACTTAAAAAATAAAATATTTGATGATCTAAATTTTCTTCTTCAATTTCTGCAGTTATATCTTCAAATGGATCTGCTAATTCGTTAGAGAAGGTTGTGGAACCTTGATAAGTTGTACCTGCAGTTAAGTTTCCAGAAACAGTCACAACTGGAGCATTAGGACCATCTCCATCTAAATCTCGAGAAGTTAATGTAATCACTTGCCCTCCACCAGTTAAGGTTGTGGTAACGGTTGTTATAACTTCTTCTTCATTTACTACTTCATCATCGTTTGAACAAGATGTTGAAAATAATACTGGTATTACTAATAGTACGATAAGTTTTAAATTTTTCATGTTTTGTTTTTTAATAATTAAATTTTAATTGAATTTGAACATTTCTACCCATTTCATCCGCATAAAAGCGTTGACGATTTAGGTAATCTCGATACGTTGTGTTCATTATGTTTTGAATACTAAATGAGGTGGTTAAGCTATTTCTTTTATTGATTTTAAATGTCATTTCGCTATACAAATGTAATAAATGATAGCCATTTGGTGGCGAACTTATATCAACTATTACCGGAGTTAGTATATTATTTACCACAATGTTAGTTTCAAAATTGTAATTCGGGAATTGATTTTGTCTGAAAACTGTTTCACTCTTTAATTCACCTACGAAATTAAACCAAGATTCGTTTTTGTATTGAATTTTATTATTAATGACAAATGGTGGCATATCAATCAAATACTCGTTAGTACTTAGATTTTGTCCGTTTACATAAGCCATTCCTAATTCGTGTGAAAAATGGTTGGAAATTTCCCATTTGGTATTGACATCAAAACCCGCTAACAAAGCTTCCGTTTGTTTGAATTCCCAAACTGGAAAAGCACCACGAATAGTAGTTTCAAAACCAGTAGGTTGCAAATAAATGAAGTTCGAAATTCGGTTAATAAACGGATTAATTTGGATACGAAACGATTTCCAATCTTTATTAAAAGTCGTATTGAATTTATACGCTTGCTCTTTTTCCAAACGTAAATCACCTAATTCAATTTGACCTGTTGAATGATGCAATCCATCGCTAAATAATTCGGACGGATTTGGATTTCGAGAAGCTAAACTCACATTCACTAACCATTCCATTTCATGATGAAATTGCTTTCTAAATCCGATATTTGCCGTAATATTATGATAATCAAAAGTAGGTTTCGTTAACCATTGATTGCCTTCTTCGCCCACAATAAAATGTGAAAATTCGGCATCATAGCCACGTTCTGTCCATCTTGATTTCAAATAATATTTTGTTGCTTCGATAGTCGAAAAATCATAACGAATTCCCGATTCTAACGAAGTCGCATTGTCGAATTTATAAACGGCAATTCCGTATAAACCAGCATCTAGTTTTTCATAACTCGGAATTAATGGACGAACACCTGTTTTTGGATTCGCAAAATTGTTTTGGTAACCCAAATTCAATCCCGATTTCAATCGCCAATTTCCAATATTTGTTTTGTAATCTGCTAAAAAAGTATGTGTTGCCAATTGTAAATCAAATGCGGCTTTGTCATTGTTAGCACTACTTCTTCTTACATCAAATTCTAAACGATTATTGAATTGAAACGCATATTGAAAATCAATCGAAGCGTTTTCGCTCAGCCATCTTTGGTAATTCACTTTTGCCAAATGATGTTGTACTTCTTGTTTTGGCGCATCAATCGAGTAGGTGAAAGGTTCAATTACGCTTGGTTGTTGTTTGTTGATGGAATTGTATAAATCATTTACATTTCCAATATGAGATGCTTTGATGATTCCAATTTGCGCATTGTAAAAACTGTACATCGCATTGAAATTATACTTTTCTTGAGCATAACGAATGCCACCCGAAAAATTTTGTTCGCGATTTCCCGAATTCGACAACATATAATCAGGCGTTTCTTTATCGCCTAAGTATTTGAAAGTTCCCAGAGCATTCCAACTCCACCCATAGCGATTTCCTTTTTGAAGACTTGAACTTAAGCTTCCACCCATTCCGTTTGAAGCTAAGTTGAGAATTGTTTTTCCAACCAAAGTGTCTTTTTTAATCAATTCAGGTTCGATGACTACAATTCCACCAATAGCATCACCACCATATTGCAAGGCAGAAGCGCCTTTAATCACAGTGATTTTTCCGGCTGAATTGATATCGAGATTTGGTGCGTGTTCGGTTCCCCATTGTTGGTCTTCTAATCGAACATTATTGTTGATAATTGGCACACGATTGCTATGCAAACCATTAATTATTGGTTTAACAATTGTACTTCCCGTTTTTAAAATAGAAACTCCAGAAACTTCTTTCAGGGCTTCACCCAAGGTTTGATTGCTAAATTTTTCAATGGTAGCGCTTTTCAAAACTTGTTCGTTGCTACTTTCGCTTTTTGAATTCGAAAGTTGTCGAATAGTAATATCATCTAACTTGGTAACATCTAATTTCAATTGACGATTGATAGTTAAATCGGTTGAAATTTCGATAGTTTCCTCAATAGCATGATAGCCTATAAACGAAATATAGAGTTTCTGTTTCCCTTTTGGAATGCCTGATAAAACATAACTTCCGTTTGCATCGGTTGAAGTTGTTTTATTAGCAATGTGTACGTGAGCATCTCTCAGTGGTAAGCCATTTTCATCCAAAATAACGCCAGTAATCGTAACTTGAGCGTATCCGAAAAAGCCAACCAAAAAGAAAAATAATATCGATAAGAATCGCATTTCTTTTAGTTTAAATGAACAACAACGTATCATTATTTTTTGGTAATGATATCAAAATATATTTTTAAACTAAAGCAGGCGGACCGCGAAGATAGAACGAATTTCCATCAAACGTAATGCAAGATTCATTACTGTTGAATTGATACGGAATTTCGTAAAACGAAGGAATAAAGTCAAGGTGAAAAACTTCTGGTGAAAGGAAAGCGGCAAATTTGAAATCACAAATCGGACAGTCGTCACTTTCGGTAAACGTTTTTTCAGAAGTTTTAAAATTCAAATGATGTGAATCATCACAACATTCTGTTTTTAAATGGTGATCATGCGAAAAAGTGTGAATAGATTGATAACTTACTGTAAATAATACGGCAAGCATCAAAAACAAATTCATATGTAGTAATTTCTTTTTCACCATCACAAAGATACTGCTTTTAGGGTAAAGCCAAAAAACAAACCACGAATTAACGAATTTTTAAGTTTTGATGACTTATTCGTTAGTTCGTGGTTATTTGTTTTTGCCACTGAATAAAGGATTCAAAAGGATTCAATCCGTGCTAATCCATGTAATCAGTGGCTAAAAATTTATACTAGATTATTTCCAAACAAGTATTTTGAAATTAATTCAAAGTGAATTCTTATTGCCACGGATTAAAAGATTCAAAAAGATTCAATCCGTGTTAATCTGTGAAATCTGTGGCTAAAATTATACTAGATTATTTTCAACCAAATATTCTGCAATTTGAATTGTGTTTGTTGCTGCTCCTTTTCTTAAGTTATCTGCCACAATCCACATGTTGATGGTGTTGGGTTGGCTTTCATCTCTTCGAATTCTACCTACGAAAACATCGTTTTTTCCTTGTGCGTAAATTGGCATTGGATACGTAAACGTTTCTAAATTATCTTGAACCGTTACACCAGGTGTGTTTTGTAAAATTTGACGTACTTCGTTTACATCAAAATCATTTTCAAACTGAACGTTAACCGCTTCACTGTGTCCGCCAACTACTGGAATACGAATTGCCGTTGCGGTAACCGCAATAGTATTATCATTTAAGATTTTTTGCGTTTCGCGTACCAATTTCATTTCTTCTTTGGTGTAACCGTTTGCTTCAAAACTATCACATTGAGGAATGGCATTTCGGTGAATAGGATATTTGTAAGCCATTTCACCTTCAATACCTGCATATTCATTTTCTAACTGACGCACTGCTTTTACTCCAGTTCCGGTAATCGATTGGTAAGTAGAAACTACAATACGTTTGATGTCATATTTGGCATGTAGAGGTGCTAGAGCCATTACCATTTGAATCGTTGAACAGTTTGGATTTGCAATAATTTTGTCTTCCTTAGTTAAAACCGATGCATTGATTTCAGGCACGACTAATTTCTTAGTAGCATCCATTCGCCAAGCAGAAGAATTATCGATTACGGTTGTTCCTACAGCAGCAAATTTTGGAGCCCATTCTAAAGAAGTTTCTCCACCTGCCGAAAACAAAGCAATCTCAGGTTTCATATCTACAGCGGTATGTAAACCTACTACTTTATAGGTGTTACCTTTCCATTCGATTTCTTTCCCCACTGACTTTTCAGAAGCAACTGGAATTAACTCCGTTACAGGAAAATTACGTTCTGCTAATACTTGAAGCATTATTTCGCCTACCATTCCGGTAGCGCCTACTACGGCTACTCTCATTGTATGTGTTATTTAATGATGCAAAAATATAGAATATTCAAACGACTTAGCAAATATTGATGAAATTATAACAAAAGTTTTGATTTGTAACAAGTTTCTAAAAAAATACCCCGACGAATCGGGGTTTAATTAGAATATATAATGTAGCGGTATCGACTATTTTTTTAATAAATCTCTAATTTCAGCTAACAATTGCTCTTGTGTTGGTCCTGCTGGAGCCGCTGGAGCTGGTTCTTCTTTTTTCTTAGCAGCGTTCATTCCTTTAATAATTAGGAATAATACGAAAGCTACAATTACAAAATTTATTACAGCTGATAAAAACATGCCGTATTTTACACTTCCAAAAGCGGTAAGATCTTCGATTTTAGATAAGTTAGCTGCTTCTAAAGCTGGTTTTAATAACAATGGGGTAAGAACATCTTCAATAAATGAACTTACAATTTTTCCAAATGCTGCTCCAATGATAACTCCAATGGCTAAGTCTACTACATTACCACGCATGGCAAAAGCTTTGAACTCTTTTAACATAATCAGGGATTTTAAAGTTTAAATTTAGTTTTCAGTTTAACGAATATACAAAAATTAAAACAAAATGTTAATTCTTGAAGAAAATTCGTTTCACACGTTGCGAAATTCCAGTCAGAATTTCATACGGAATTGTTCCAATAACACTTGCCATTTCTGTTACTTTTGGATTTTTGCCAAAAACAATGACTTCATCTCCCGTTTTACAGGAAATGTTCGTAACATCTACCATCATCATGTCCATACAAATGGAACCTAAAATCGTAGCTTTTTGATTATTGATGGTAACAAATCCTTTTTCATTGCCCCAAGCTCTTCGAATGCCATCTGCATAACCAATCGGAATTGTAGCGACTTTCATTTTTTGCGTCACTCGAAATCTTCGGCTGTAACCAATGCTTTCTTCTGGTGAAACTTCTCTTATTTGGGAAATAATGGTTTTTAATGTACTTACATTTTCCAACACTTTCAATTCGTGTTCCGAATTTCCAATACCATACAAACCAATACCTAATCGCACCATTTCCATCTGTTTTTCAGCATAATTGAAAATTCCAGAGGTGTTTAAAATATGACGAATCGGTTTTGAAGGTAATACTTTTTCTAATTCGGAATACATCGCATCAAAACGTTGAAATTGTAATTTCGTGAAATCATCAAATTGCAAGTCGTCACTCGCTGCTAAATGCGAAAACACGCTTTTCACCTTGACGAAATTGTTGTTTTTTAATAAGGAACACAATTCGTTTATTAAATGCGGTTCAAAGCCTAAACGATGCATTCCGGTATCCAATTTAATATGAATTGGATAGTGCGAAATATTTTGTTGTTGGGCAATCTTTAAAAATGCTTGCAAACCGGTAATCGAATAAATTTCGGGTTCTAAATTGTAGGCAATCATGGCTCTAAAACTATTGTTTTCGGGATTTAAAACCATAATTGGAGTAGAAATTCCGGCTTTTCGTAGTTCAATGCCTTCATCGGCAAACGCTACGCCTAAATAATCGACTTTATGATGTTCGAGCAATTTCGCAATTTCGTAACCGCCATTTCCGTAGCCAAATGCTTTAACCATCACCATGATTTTGGTTTCAGGTTTTAGTTTGGATTTGTAGAAATTCAGGTTGTGACTAATCGCATCTAGATTGATTTCTAAAATGGTTTCGTGATTTTTCTCTTCCAATAAAACTACGATTTCATGAAAGTTGAATCCGCGAGCACCTTTTACTAAAACGGTTTCGTTTTGAAAGGATTGCGTGTTGAATTGCTGTAAAAATTCTTGCGTAGTGGCAAACGAAATCACATTCGGTAAATCGTTCAATTGTTTTCCGATGGTTTCGCCAATGGTAATAATACGCTCGATTTTGTTTTTCGAAAGTGATTGTTTTACTTGATTGTAAAGTGTTTCAACGGCAATGCCACTTGTGAAAATATCGGATAAAATAATCGTTTTTTTGTCGTGTAATTTTTGTTGTTCTAAGAAATCCAATGCAATTTTCAACGATTGATAATCCACCGAATAACTGTCATCGATGACCAAACAATTGTTGATGCCTTTTTTAGCTTGAAGTCGTAATTCTACTGGATATAATTCCGATACTCTATTTTGAATAAACGGAATTTCTTCACCTAAAAACAGCATGAAATTTACACAAGTAATTACATTTTCAATCGAATTTTCATCAGTAAACGGAATAGTTACACTAAAAGTGTTGGCTGCGTTTTTAAAAGTTAATTCGGTTTTACCATTTTCATTTTTCTTAGAAACGAAAAGATTCGCGCTTTCATTCGAAAAACTCCAAGTGTGTTTTTGGCTGTTTTTTGGAAGTAAAGCTTCAATTTCAGTATTTTTTTCCAAGAAAACATCCGAACAATTTTCAAAAAGTTGCACTTTCTCTTTAATTTTAGCTTCGCGATTCGCAAAACCTTCATCGTGAACCGAACCAATATTTGTTAAAATGCCGTATTTCGGTTGAATGATGTGTTCTAAATTTGACATTTCATTGGGTAACGAAATTCCAGCTTCAAAAATTCCCAAATCGTAATTTCCTTCAATGGCTAAAATTGATAAAGGAACACCGACTTGCGAATTGTAACTTTTCGGATTTCGAACAATCAAATGATTCGGACTCAACAAGAAATTCAACCATTCTTTTACGATGGTTTTTCCGTTGCTTCCGGTAATTCCCACAATTGGAAAATCGAATTGTTTTCGATACCCAATCGCAGTTTGTTGTAATGCGTTTAACGAATTTTCAACGATAATGAAATTCGCTTTTTCGTATACATGTTCTGGAATATATTCGACTACAAAATAGCGAACGCCTTTTGCAATCAACTCTTCCAAATACAAATGCGCATCGTGATTTTGTCCTTTGATGGCAAAAAACAAGGTGTTACTTCCATTTTGTAACGAACGGCTGTCAATCGAAATATGACTTGCCGTAAACTCAGCCGAATTTCCGTGAAAAACGCCTTTACAAAATGAAATAATATGTGGGATAGTAAGATTCAATTTATTGAGTATCGTCTTTTTGCTTGTTTACAATTTCAACATCTTTCACTTCCATGTTTTCACGAATAGCTTTGAAATAAGCAGCACGGCTTAACGGTTCATATTCTTCAGTTTCACCAAGCATTACTAATCTTTTATCATCCGATTTTCTAAAACTATAATGCGCTAAATTTCCAGTGCGAGTACAAACGGCGTGTACTTTGGTAACATATTCGGCTGTAGCCATAAGTGCAGGCATCGGTCCGAACGGATTTCCTTTAAAATCCATGTCCAATCCAGCGACAATCACTCGAATTCCTGAATTGGCCAAATCATTACAAACGGCAACAATTTCTTCATCGAAAAATTGGGCTTCGTCAATACCCACCACATCGCAACCTTGAGCTAAAATTCGAATATTTTCAGCAACAGGAACGGGTGTAGAACGGATTTCATTTTTGTTGTGCGAAACCACCATTTCATCGTCATATCGAGTGTCGACAGCCGGTTTGAAGATTTCTACTTTTTGTTTGGCAAACTGGGCGCGTTTTAAGCGGCGAATCAATTCTTCGGTTTTACCCGAAAACATGGAGCCACAAATTACTTCAATCCAGCCAAATTGTTCTTGTTGATTTACGGTATTTTCGAGAAACATTTTGTATCTTTCGTACGTTAAAAATTATTTTCTGTTACATTTGTAATCAAAACAAAATTATTAAAAAAGTATCGATATATTCAATTCCATCCAATAAAGTTATGAAGAAAAGAGTAACCGCTGAATTAATCAGTATTGCCCACCGAATTTTAAAGTTAAAAAACCATTCAGAAACGGTTCAATTGCAGCAAGAAGCTAAAAATTTGTACGATCAATTGACGATTTTACGCTTTTATGAAGAGAATTTTGAATTGGTAAAACCCGAAATTTCAGAAGAAGTTTTAGAAGCAAAATTAGAAGGAAAGCAAGTCGATGTTTTTGAACAACCAATTCCTATTGTGGAAGAAGTTGCGATTGCAAAAGAAGAAACAGTGGTTGATTCTGAAGCTTCGGAACCTATTACAGAAGCAACTCCAATCGATGAAGAAAAAATTGTGGTGGCGGAGTTGATTGTAGAAGATGAAGAAGAGGAAGTTGCGATGGCTCCAATGGAAGAAGAACCAGTTGAAGAAGAAATAATCGAAGAAGCACCAGTTGCCGATTCCGAAGTTTCGGAACCAAAAGTAGAAGAACCTGCGAAACAAATTTCGTTTGAAGATTTATTGGTACACGATTATCAAGAATTAGAATTTGTAAAGGTTGAAGATGTTCCTTCAGAAGTTGAAAAAGCAAACGATACAATTTTTGAAGCAGTTGAAACTGTAAAAGTAGAAGTAGAAGAGGTTGTAATCCCTGAGCGTGTTGCTGATTCCGAAGCTTCGGAACCAAAAGTTTTAGAAGAAGAAGTAAAAGCAACTTTTGAAAAAGTAACTCAAGAACCAAAAATCAGTTCTTTAAACGACAGATTAAACAAGGCGATTTCTTTTGGTTTGAATGATAGAATTGGATTTGAGAAAAAATTGTTTGGCGGAAGTCCCGATGATTTTAATCGTGTAGTTTCGCAATTGAATACGTTTGATAGTTTTGAAGAAGCAAAAGCTTTTGTAGATGATTTCGTAAAGCCAGATTATAACAATTGGGAAGGAGCGGAAGAATTCGAAACGCGTTTCATGGAAATTGTGGAGAAGAAGTTTAGTTAGTTTTAGTCGCAGTCTCAGTTTTCAGTTGCAGATTTCCTTTACGGAATTCGAGCTAATTCTTGAAATTCGTGTTTTTAGTTTAACCACATAGAAACATAGGTTTTTCTTGTTTGAGTTTTGTTTAGCATACATAGTTAATTAGTGCTAATTCGTGAAATTCGAGTTTATAAATAGTTTTAAATGAGTAAATTATATATCGTTCCAACGCCAATTGGCAATTTAGAAGACATGACTTTTCGTGCGATTAAAGTACTAAAAGAAGTCGATTTAATTTTAGCAGAAGATACGCGCACCAGTGGAAAATTGCTAAAACACTTCGAAATTGCTACACACATGCACAGCCACCACATGCACAACGAACACAAAACCGTTGAAAATTTGGTGAAGCGATTACAAGCAGGCGAAACCATTGCTTTAATTAGCGATGCGGGAACTCCAGCCATTTCCGATCCTGGATTTTTGCTTACGCGCGCTTGTGTGGAAAACGGAATTGCCGTGGAATGTTTGCCAGGAGCAACAGCTTTTGTACCCGCTTTGGTGAATAGCGGTTTGCCAAACGATAAATTCGTTTTCGAAGGTTTTTTACCTGATAAAAAAGGAAGACAAACCCGATTTTTAGCCTTACAAGAAGAATATCGCACGATGATTTTCTATGTATCGCCACACAAATTAAACAAGACCTTAGCCGAATTTGCACAATATTTCGGCGCTGACAGACCGGTTTCAGTATCTCGAGAATTATCCAAATTACACGAAGAAACCATTAGAGGAACCGCCGAAGAAGTCTTAAAACACTTTGAAGCGAAACCGGCTAAAGGAGAGATTGTGGTTTGTGTTGGAGGATTAATCAAGATTAAAGGATAATGAGTTTTAAGAAAATAGGATTTTTTCTTTTTGTCATAATTGTAACAAACATTGTTATTTATTTTGGAATCATTCCTAATATTCAAATTTTTGCAAATAGTCATTCAGCAAATGGAGATTATTTAATGATAATTACTTTTTTGGTTGCTGTAATAAGTTTTATATTTTCTTTATACTTGATTTTTTTCAAGAAAAATAAAAACGGTTTTCTATTATTGTTATTTGCTCTTAATATAGCATTATGGATTCTAAAAATGTTTAGCATTAATTGCAAATTTTGTTCAATGGCATAATATTTAAAAAATATGGAAACACACAACATAACTACTACCTGGAAAGGTAACATGCAATTTGAGTCCACTAACCCAAGTGGCGATATTATTTCAATTGATGCTGGTCCTGAAAATGGAGGCGAAGGAAAAGGCTTGCGTCCAAAGGCGTTGATGTTATCGGCTTTAGCGGGTTGCACCGGTTTAGACGTTGCTTCTTTAATGGAGAAAATGAAATTAGAAGTAGCCGATTTTAAAATTGAAACTTCAGGTGAACTAACCGAAGAACATCCAAAAACGTATCACAAAGTAAAAGTGGATTACCATTTTTATGGCAACAATTTAGACGAGAAAAAGCTAGAAAAAGCCGTGAATTTATCGGTAGAAAAATATTGTGGCGTGATGGAAATGTTCCGCCAATTTGCAAAAGTTGAGGTGGCGATTTTTTACCATAAATTATAATTTTTTGCCACGGATTCTACAGATTTTCACGGATTTAATCCGTATAATCAGTGCAATCTGTGGCTGAAATAAAAAATTTTTATACCTTTGTCATTCAATTATATAAGCCAAAATAAATAATTCATAATTTTTAATTTGTAATTAAACTATGCGTTGGAATCCAAAATCTAAGCCAAATCCAGAAAAAGTACAAGCCATTCAGCAAGCACTTCAAGTCGATGAAATTGTCGCGACACTTTTAGTTCAACGAGGTATTGAAACCTTCGAACAAGCCAAAACTTTTTTCCGTCCCACTTTAGCCGATTTGCACAATCCGTATCTTATGAAAGATATGGACAAAGCTGTTGCGCGAATTGAAAAAGCCATTGCTAACAACGAAAATATCTTAGTTTTTGGAGATTACGATGTCGATGGAACAACCGCTGTTTCCCTAGTCTCGAGTTATTTACGTACTTTTTATCCGAATGTTGCGACGTATATTCCAGATAGATATGCAGAAGGTTACGGCATTTCTTACATGGGAATTGATTATGCCGAAGACAATGATATTTCCTTAATTATCGCTTTGGATTGTGGCATCAAATCAATTGACCACGTGAATTACGCCAAAGTAAAAAACATCGATTTCATTATTTGCGACCATCACCGACCTGGTGATATTTTGCCCGAAGCCGTTGCGGTTTTAGATCCAAAACGCGAAGATTGTTCGTATCCATATGATGAATTGTGTGGTTGTGGTGTTGGATTTAAATTGATTCAAGCTTTAGCCGAAAATCGAAATCAAACCATTGAAGATTTAGTGGGATATTTAGATTTAGTAGCAATAGCAATTGCAGCAGATATTGTTCCGATTACTGGTGAAAATCGAGTGTTGGCGAAATTTGGTTTAGAAGTTATTAATTCGAATCCGCGACCAGGCATCAAAGCGTTGATTCAGAATGTAAAGAAAAAAGTCTTGACGATTACGGATGTAGTTTTTATCGTCGCACCAAGAATCAATGCAGCAGGAAGAATCAAGCACGGAAACGAAGCGGTTGCTTTATTAACTGAATACGATTTAGATCAAGCGGAACAATTTGCTTCTGAAATCGAACAGCATAATTCCGATAGAAAAGAATTAGACAAACAAATTACGAAAGAAGCTTTACTTCAAATTGAAGAAAATAACGAACAAAACCGATTTTCAACTGTTGTATATCAAGAAAATTGGCACAAAGGTGTTATCGGAATTGTCGCTTCAAGATTGGTAGAAAATTACTATCGTCCAACGATTGTTTTTACAAAAAGTGGCGAAAAATTAGCTGCTTCGGCACGTTCTGTAAAAGATTTTGATGTTTATAATGCGTTGGAAGCGTGTGCAGAACATTTGGAACAATTCGGTGGCCACATGTATGCTGCAGGAATGACGCTTTTAGAAGAAAACTACGAAAATTTCAAAAATGCTTTCGAAAAAGTCGTGCAAGAAACCATTCATCCCGATTTGTTGACACCTGAAATTTCATACGATGCCGAAATCGAATTATCCGAAATCAATCCAAAGTTAATGCGCTTGTTGAAACAATTCGAACCATTCGGACCTGAAAATATGACGCCTTTATTCTTAGCGAAAGGATTAACGGATTCTGGTTATGCGAAAACATTGGGTTCTGATAACGAACACTTGAAAGCATTCATAAAACAAGGAAATTCGGAATCTTTTGGAGCGATTGGTTTTGGATTGGGGAATAAATTAGACTTGGTTACCAACAAAAATAAATTTGAAGCAATTTTCTCCTTAGAAGAAAATGAATGGAAAGATACTGTAACTTTGCAATTGCAATTCCGTGATATCAAAGCTTCAAATGGCTAAAAAAGACCCATTTTCATCTTTACGAATACCCGAATTTCGCTGGTTTTTAGCCATGCGATTGTTTATTGTCTTGGCTTGGTCAATGCAATTTGTATTGATTGAGTGGGAAGTGTATCGCCTCACAAAAGACCCGCTATCATTGGGATTAATTGGTTTGATGGAAATCATTCCAGCCATAAGTATGGCGTTGTTTGCCGGACATATTGTAGATCAAAACGAGAAAAAAGGCTTATTGATTAAATGTTTTTCAGGATTAGCTACAATTAGCGCTTTTTTGTGTTTATTGGTTCATCCAAATTTTATCGATTCTTTTTCAAAAAATACCATTTTGTACGGAATTTACGCTTTAGTTTTTGTGGGTGGAATCATTCGTGCTTTTTTAATTCCATCCGTTTTTAGTTTATTGGGATTGATTATTCCTAAAAAAGAGCAACCTAACGCAGCTACATGGAGTAGTTCTACTTGGCAAGTGGCGGCTGTAATTGGTCCTGCTTTAGCGGGATTTGCTATTGGTTGGGTTGGTGCGTTTTGGTCGTTGGTTTTTGTGGTTTTTTGTGTGATTATGGCTTTAATCGTGCTAACACAAATTGAAAAAAAACCGATTTTAAATCCAAAATTAGGCGAACCTATTTTCAAAAGTTTGAAAGAAGGATTGTCTTTTGTATTTAGTTCAAAACCTATTTTGAATGCTATTTCTTTAGATATGTTTGCGGTTTTATTTGGTGGAGCTGTTGCTTTATTGCCCATTTTTGCGCAAGATATTTTAAAAGTAGGTTCGGAAGGATTCGGAATTTTAAGAGCAGCTCCAGCTATTGGAGGATTAATTACGATGTTGATTTCAACTTCAATTCCGTTACATCAAAAAGCAGGTAAAAAGTTATTATTAGCTGTTTTCGGATTTGGAATTTGTATTATTGTTTTTGGTTTATCGACTAACTTTTGGTTATCCGTAGTAGCTTTATTTTTGAGTGGCGTTACCGATGGAATTTCAGTAGTAATTCGTCAAACGATTCTTCAAATTTACACACCTGACCATATGCGAGGACGTGTGTCTTCTGTGAATTCAATTTTCGTGGGTTCATCTAATGAACTTGGTGCTTTTGAAAGCGGCTTGGCTTCTAAAATTATGGGAGTGGTTCCTGCGGTTGTTTTTGGCGGAATGATGACCTTAGGAATTGTTGGAGTTACAGCTGTAGCCTCACCAAAATTTAGAGAATTGGATATTGAAAAAGATTTAGAAACGATTTAGTTTTTGAATTCTTTCAGTTCCATTTTTTCGCCATCAAAAACACCATAGGTGAAGTAACCAATCCAATCGCCTAAGTTGATGTACTTGGAATTTTCAGTCAATTCGATTTCCAAAGGTAAATGACGATGACCGAAAACGAAGAAATTGTATTCTTTAGTTTCTAATTTTCTTTTGCAATATTGTACTAACCATTCGTTATCTTCTCCTAAATATTTTACATCCTCTGCTCCAGAAATCAGTTTGTTTTTTACCGATAAATATTGAGCTAATTTCACACCAATATCAGGATGTAACCAACGAAATAACCATTTCGAAAACGGATTGGTAAACACTTTTTTCATTCGTTTATAACCCATATCACCTGGCCCTTTACCATCTCCATGACCAATTAAAAACGTTTTCCCGTTAAAAGTGAATTCTTGATTATCATGATAAACGGGAATATTTAACTCTTTTTGGAAATAATCGTGCATCCATAAATCATGATTTCCTACAAAAAAATAAATTGGAATACCAGAGTCTTTTATTTCGGCTAATTTTCCTAAAACTCTTACAAAACCTTTAGGGACAACCGTTTTGTATTCGAACCAAAAATCGAATAAATCACCAAGTAAAAAAATAGCATCGGCATCTTGTTTAACAAGATCTAGCCATTGAATAAATTTTTGTTCTCTAGGAAAGCTTGCATCAGGTGTGGGCGCGCCAAAGTGTTGGTCAGATGCGAAATAAATTTTTCTATTGGATTTCAATACTTCTTACTTTTTACAAATATACATAAAAAATCAATTTTTCACCGATGCTTTTTGTCGATAAAAAAAGTATTTTATCGATATTAAGTTGATGACTAAATTAATTGTGTAACTTTGAAAAATTAATCAAACTATAACTATATCTTAACAATGAAAAAATTATTATTTTTTTTCATGTCATTATCCACTTTTATAAGCTTTGGACAACTTTCCGAAGGTTTTGAAGGTGCGACATTTCCTCCTGCTGGATGGCATATTGGTGACAATGGAATTGGTTTAACTAGAAGTTGGACTACAACAACAGCTACTGGATTAGGCTGGGTGTATGCAGGTACAAAAGCTGCAATTATTAACAGAGAAAACGTTACAGGAATTGCTGAAGACTGGATGGTTACTCCATTAGTGAATGTTCCTGTAAATGGTCAACTTCGTTTTTTTGCTAGATCTATAGCAAATGGAGAACAAGGAAGTGTTTACAAAGTAAAAATTTCTACTACTTCTCAAACAGATCAAACAACTTTTGTTGATATTGTAACACCTCCTTACACGGAGTTAGATATTATTAATGCTCCATTTGAACAAAAAATAATTCCTTTGACGGCATATGTTGGTCAAAGTGTTTACATAGCATTTGTTATGGAAAATGATAATGGAGATGCTTGGATTATAGATAATGTAAATGTAGATGAACAGTGTTTTGCTCCTACAAATGTTAACTCAATACCGCTTTCAACAAGTGCTGAATTGTCTTGGACTTTCACAGGATCTGCAACTCAATTTGAAATTGAATATGGGCCTGCTGGTTTTGTACAAGGAACAGGAACAATTGTTACTCCTGTGTCAAATCCTCATACTTTAACAGGACTTTCTCCACTAACAAATTACACATATTATGTAAGAGCAATTTGCGGAACAGATAATGTTAGTTCATGGTCTACTGGAGGAAATTTTACAACAACAGCATTACCTCCTGTTTGTGGAGGAAACTTTATTGATTCTGGTGGTTCAACAGGATCGTATTCTAGTAATGAAGATATTATTACTACTATATGTCCAACAAATCCAGGTGATATAGTAACTGTTACCTTTACCTCTTTTAATGTGGAAGATAGATGGGATGCATTGTATGTGTATGATGGTAATTCAATAGCATCGCCAATTATTGATAGTGGATTAGGTAATGGTTTAGGTCCTAATGCAGGGATTAGTGGTGGTTTTTGGGGTACAACAATTATTGGCCCTTTTACAGCATCTAGTCCTAGTGGCTGTTTGACATTTAGATTTAGAAGTGATGGTTCTGTTACTAGACCAGGATGGACTGCAAATGTTACATGTACTCCACCTCCTACTTGTCCTAGACCTTCAAATGTTACTTTTAATGCTATCGGTGAAACCGATGCATTGATAAATTGGATTGAAAATGGTCCTGCAACTCAATGGCAGGTTTTGGTTTTGCCTGCAAATTCTCCAGTTCCTACGGCTGCAACTCCAGGTTGGCAAACAACTTCAACAAGACCTTATTTGTATACAGGATTAAACTCGGGAACTCAATATAAAGCTTATGTTAGATCTATTTGTAGTTTAGGGGTAGATGAAAGTGATGTTTCAGTTGGTGCTACATTTGCTACTCTTATATCAAATGATGAATGTGCAGATGCAATTAGTGTTCCAGTAAATACGGGAACAGCTTGTATAAATTTTGTTGAAGGAACTGTTTTAGGGGCTACTGCATCAACTGATCCTAATACTTGTGGAGGAACAGACGATGATGACGTATGGTTTCAATTTACAGCGACTGAAGGAACTCACACCATATCTTTAGTAAATATTGCTGGAAGTACTACAGATTTATATCATGTTGTATATTCTGGGACTTGTGGAGCACTAACACAATTATATTGTAGTGATAACGAAAACAGTGTTGCTGCTAGTTTAGTTCCAGGTCAAACTTATTATATTAGGGTTTATTCTACAACTGCTACTCCAGGTCAAAACACAACTTTTACTTTATGTGTTGGTACTCCAGTAGATTGTTCAGATGCTTCGGCATTTTGTGGTGATACAGGATTAGTTTATACTAACTCAGTAGGAGTACCTAGTTATGGAAGTATTGGATGCTTATCTACTACCCCTAACCCATCGTGGTATTTTATGCAGGTAAGTCAGTCTGGGAATTTAAATTTTCAGATTTCTCAAGTTGGTACAAATGGTAATGGAATTGACGTAGACTATATTGTTTGGGGGCCTTTTACTCCAGCAGAATTTGCTACTTCTTGTAATGATTTATATGATTTCCCTGATGGAAATTTAACAATACCAAATAATATCGCTTCTTGTAGTTACTCTTTTGTATCTATTGAAAATTTCTCAATTAATAATGCACAATTGAATGATATTTATATTGTGTTGATTACAAATTTTAGTGGTCAACCAGGTACTGTATCATTTACCCAAACTAATTTAAATGGAACTGGAGCTGGTGCAACAAATTGTGATATTGTTTGTAGTACAAGTTTAGGTCCTGATCAAACACTTTGTGCGGATTCTTATCAAATAGTTTCTTCTAATACAACAGCAGATGCTTATGAATGGTTCTTTAATGGGGTAGTTATTCCAGGAGAAACAACAAGCACATTAACTGTTTATCAATCAGGAACATATAAAGTAAGAATTACTTGTGGAATTAATAATATTGAAGACGAAATAGTTGTTACACTTAATGAAACTATTGTTCCAACATTTGCAACTCCTGGATCTGTATGTTCTGGTAGTCCAAATATTGCATTGAGTAATACTTCAATTAATGGTGTAACAGGTCAATGGTCATTATCTGGAAATCCAGTTACTGAAATTGATACGGCTACACCTGGTACTTTCTTATATATTTTCACTCCAGATGTTGCAACTTTCCCATGTTCTCCTACATTTGAAATGAGTGTTGAAATCTTAGGTACTTGTACTTTTAATTCTTTCGCAACAGCAGTTTGGATTCAAGATTGTACAAATACTGCTACAGAAGGAGAATTTTATAATGTTACTGGAATTGGTTCTGATTTAATTGGACCTGCTGCAAATGTTTTCCCAAGTTCAGATCTAGGAATTTATGTTCAAAACTCAGGAAATTTAATTTTTAGAGGAGGTGAATTAAAATCATTTAAAACTCCAACTTCAAATGTATGTAGTGCTAGATTAAATTATAGAGTTTATGAAGCAACTGCTACTCCTGGAGCTTTTACAGTATTAAATTTACCATTCTTCGATGATTGTGTTGCTGGAAATTTTGCTTCGGGTGGAACTTGTAATCCAGGTGATCAAAAATGGCAAGAAGTATTAAATAATGCTGAATCTCCAATAGATTTAACAAATTATCCTTCTGGTAATTATGTTATAGAAGTTTATTTTGATTTAACTGGAGATAATAACAGTACAACAGATTGTGACGATACTATATTTGTGAATAATAGTGGAAATAATTTTAAAGCTAATTTTACTATTCAAGCTTTACCTGTTTTCACATTCACAAATGAACAATGTGGTAGTTCAAACGCAACAATTACTGCTTCAGGATTTATTGCAGGTGAAACGTACACAGTTACTTACACAGATGACACAGTAGTAGTTGGGCCAACAAATTACATTGCAAATTCAAATGGTCAAATTATTATTGCTGGATTAGACGCAGGTTCATATGCTGATTTTAATTTCCAAGTAAACGGTTGTGATATTTTTGTTGCTACTCCTATTGTAATTACTAATTTCTCACCAAGCATTACACAAGTTACTTCAAACAATGAAATTTGTGTAGGTGATAATGCAGTATTTACTATTGAAGGTTCTCCTGGATTTAATGTGAACTACACAATTAATGGTGGTGTAATCCAAACAATTGCATTAGATGCAACAACTGGTTTAGCAACTGTTACTGTTACGAATCCAGTACCAAGTACTATTACATTACAATTAGTAAGTATTTTTAATCCATCGTGTTCAATTTTAGTTACAAATTCTGCATCTGTTTTGGTTAATGATCTTCCAACAGCAACTTTAGCTGTTGTAGATAGTAATATATGTTTAGGAGTTGGTAATGCTGATTTTGTAATTTCTGGAACACCTAATGCAACAGTTTCTTATACTATTAATGGTGGGGCTACTCAAATAGCTACTATTGATGCAACGGGTTCTGTTACGGTTTCAATTACGTTACCAACAGCAGATGTAACTTTAGAATTAACGGGTGTTACTTTAGGTATTTGTAGTAATGTTACTCCTGGACAAACTAGTACAATAGTTGTTACTTCTATTCCTGTACCGGTAATCAATATAACGCAAACACCAGTTTGTGCTGATCAAACGGCTTCATTTACTGTAACTTCTCCAATTAATAATCAAATAAATATTCCAACGGATTTATTTATTTCAGAGATAACAGATCATACTTCAGGGTCTTTAACTTATGTTGAAATTTATAATGGAACTGGAAGTGCTGTAGATTTAGCAAACTATAAATTAAAAGTTTATACAAATGCAACAGGTACTCCAACTTGTAATTTACCTTTAAGTGGTATTCTTGCAAATGATGATGTAGTTGTTGTGAAGTTAAGTAATAGTGCAAATCAAGGAGGTATTGTTCCTGATTTAACTTTCACAACATGTGCTGGAGTTAATAATAATGATAACATTATTTTAACTACAAGTACTGATGTTGAATTAGATAATTGGGGTGTTAACCAAGTAATCTTTACTCCAGCAGGAGGTGTTGGTTACAACTACAGAAGAATTACAACAGCGGTTTTACCTACAATGACTTGGGATCCTGCTGATTGGGATGTTATCGATTGGACAAATACAGCTCCGAATCTTCCTGATTATTCAGATGTGGGTATTTATAGCTTATATGTAACTAATTATGAATATACTTTAAGCGACGGTGTAACAACAACAACTCAAGCAAGTACTAACTTTACTGGAGTAGCACCTGGAAATTACACATTAATTGCAACAGATTTAGTGACTGGTTGTAATTCAAATCCTTTGAGTTTTACAATTAATCCAGTTGTATATGCAGATCCAGTTACTACAATTTCTTACCCAACACCAGTTTGTATTTCGGATGCAACAAATCCATCTCCAAATACTTCTGCTGCAGGGTTTGCTTCAGGTGGAGTTTATAGCTCAACTGTAGGTCTGTCAATAGACCCTATAACAGGTGTTATTGATTTAGCATTAAGTACACCGGGTACTTATGTAGTTACTTATTCCGTAGCTATTGATGCTACAAATTGTTTAAATGCAGGTAGTAGTCAAGCTACTATAGTTATTTCACCAAATAATCCATCAACATTTAATAATATTGTTGGGGTTTGTGAAGGAACTGTAGCAACATTACCAGCTACATCTATCGAAGGATATTCTGGAGTTTGGTCACCAGCAACAATAGATACATCTATCATTGGTACAACAACTTATACATTTACACCAAATGCTGGTCAATGTGCTGCTGTTGGTACAATTGATGTTACAATTGATGATAGATCAATGCCTACTTTTACACAAGTAGATGATTTATGTCTTGGCGCAAGTATTCAATTACCATTAGAATCTAATGAAGGTATAACAGGTACATGGAGCCCTTCAGTAGTGAATACTTCACAAGTGGGAATTGTAACATATACATTTACACCTGATGTTGCTTTCTGTGCAGATGTTACTACTATGGATATTAATGTTATTGGTTGTGAGATTCCAAAAGGTATTTCTCCAAATAATGATGGAGATAATGATGATTGGGATTTATCAGGATATGACGTTACTAAAGTGGAGATCTTTAACAGATATGGAACTAAAGTATTTAGTAAATCAAATTATTCTAATGAATGGCATGGACAATCTGATAATGGAAATGAGTTACCAGATGGAACATACTATTATGTGATTGAATTTAATGGTTTACCTGCTAAAACAGGATGGGTATATATTAACAGACAGCAATAATTAAAAAGGCTGCTACGAAAGTGGCAGCCATAAAAAATAAGAATAATGAAGAAACTATATTTAGTAGCTTTAGTTGTATTTTCTACGATTGTAGAATTACAAGCACAACAAGATCCACATTATACGCAATACATGTATAATATGAGTGTAATGAATCCTGCGTATGCTGGTAGTAAGGAGAATTTATCTATGGGATTGTTATATAGAAAACAATGGGTTGAGATAGAGGATGCTCCAACGACTGGTACGTTTTTTGGGCACACTGCAGTTGGTAAGAATGTTGGATTGGGATTAAGTTTTATTTCTGACAAGATAGGTCCGGTAGAGGAGAACAATGTGTATGGGGATTTTTCATATACATTAAATTTAGGAGGAGATCATAAGTTAGCATTTGGATTAAAAATGGGCTTAACCTTTCATAATGTAGGTTTGTATAGCGATATTAATTATACTTTGCCGCAACCAACAGACCCTGCATTTAGTGAAGATATCAGCAATACCTATTTTAATTTAGGATCAGGATTTTTCTATTATACCAATAAGTATTATTTAGGATTATCGGTTCCTAATATGTTAAAGTCAAAACATTTAGATATCCAGCGCACTGGAGATGAGTTAGAATTTGGATCAGAGGTATCACATTATTTTTTAACAGGGGGATATGTTTTTGATATCAATGAAACTGTAAAATTCAAGCCATTTTTCATGATGAAATCGGCCTTTGGCGCACCAACATCATTAGATTTATCGGCTAACTTTTTATTCAACCAGAAGTTTGAAGTAGGAGGAACTTATCGTTTAGAAGATAGTTTTGGTGCTATGTTAAATTATGCGGTTACACCATCAATTCGAATAGGCTATGCGTATGATCATATTGTTTCTGATTTAAAGGTAACAACCCCATCATCACATGAGCTTATCTTGTTATTTGATTTGAACTTCCCAAAGAAAGTATCGAGTTCACCAAGATTCTTCTAACCTAAAACACCAAGGACACAATGAGAAATTTATATATAACATTAAGTTTTGTGATGGCTAGTGGAATTATTAGTGCACAAAACCAATACACAAAGGCAGCCGATAAGTTATTTGATAGATACGAGTATGTTGATGCGGCAAAAGAATATTTAAAATTAGCCGAAGGTAATAAAGCAGATAGTTACGTTTACAAGCAATTAGCAGAGAGTTACTATAATGTATTTAATACCAAAGAAGCGGTAAAGTGGTACGCAAAAGTAGTGGAGCAAAAGCAAGATGCTGAGACGTATTACAAATATGCTCAAATGCTAAAAGCAGAAGGGAATTTTAAAGAAGCCGACAAACAAATGCAACAATTTGCACAGTTAGCTCCAAATGATCAAAGAGCAAAAGCATTTAAAAGCAATCCAAACTACCTTCCAGAGTTACAAGGACAAACTAAGTTGTATGATGTAGCAAAATCAGATGTAAGTAGTGATAAGACTGATTTTGGAGCTGTACTTACAAATGATAACAATGTGTATTTTTCAAGTTCAAGAAACACATCAAGAAAAACCAGTGGATGGAACGAAGAGCCTTATTTAGACATCTATAAAGCTACTTACAATTCAAATGGTACTATTAGCGATGCTGTAGCAGTGGATAACATCAATACCAAATGGCATGATGGACCGGTGAGTATATCAAGTGATGGAACTACAATGTATTATGGTAGTGAGAGTTTTAATGAAAAAGAGTTTACAAAAGATAAAGCAAAGAATGCAAAATTTGGTAAAATATATCTTTATAAAGCTACAAAAGAAGGAGATAAGTGGGTAAATGCTAAACCACTTCCATTTAACAATAAAGAGTATGATGTAAGAAATCCGAGTATAAGTAAAGATGGAAAAACATTGTACTTCTCATCAAATATGCCAGGCGGATTTGGAGGAGAAGATATTTGGAAAGTATCGGTAAATGGAGATGAATACGGAGCACCAGAAAACTTAGGAGCTAAAGTAAATACAGAGGCAAACGAGAGTTTTCCATTCATTACAGATGACAATATTTTGTTTTTCTCTTCAAACGGAAAAACAGGATTTGGAGGATTGGATGTATTTAAGATGGATTTGAATAAAGGTACAGAAGCCATGAATGTTGGTGAACCAGTAAATACATCAAAAGACGATTTTGCTTTCACATACAATGTAACAAAGAAAGTAGGATTCTTCTCAAGTAACAGAGATGGAGTAGATAACATCTACAAAGCAGATCCAGTTTGTAATGTACAAGCATTGGTAAGAGTAAAAGATGCAAAGACAGGAAATGTTATCGAAGGCGCTATGGTAATGTTAGTTGATGAGAAACAAAAAACAATTTCAAATCAAACATCGGCATCAAACGGAGAAACAATTACGGGAGTAATGTGTAACACAGCATATAGTGCTCAAGTATCAAAATCAGGATACGAGAGTGGTGTGTTTGATGTTAAGAAAGCAGAAAACGAGCAAGTTGTAGTAGAGGCGTCATTGAATCCAATTATGCCAGTAATTACGGAAACAGAAGTAATTTTACAACCCATCTATTTTGAATTCAACAAGAGCAATATTACCGCACAAGGAGCTGAAGAGCTTAATAAGTTGGTTGTAGTAATGAACGAGCATCCAGAGATGGTTATTTTCGCAAAATCGCACACAGATAATAGAGGTAGCGACAGTTACAATATGAAGTTATCTGACAGAAGAGCAAAAGCAACAGTTCAGTACTTAATAAGCAAAGGAATTTCAAAAGATAGAATCTCAGGACAAGGATTTGGAGAAAGCGAACCTAAAGTAGCTTGCAAATCATGTACTGAAGAAGAACACGCACAAAACAGAAGAAGTGAATTCTTAATTGTGAAGAAATAACGTTCTACCATCATAAAATAAAGGTCCCGATGTAATCGGGACCTTTATTTTTTTATTCATTATCTGATGCAAACCATTCTGCAAAAGAAGTGTCTGTTTCTTGTAGTCTTAAAGAATGAAGTTTAATGTTTTTGGGTAATAAGTTTTTAATTTTATTAGAAAAATCAACAACCATATTTTCACTCGTAGGTTGATAATCAACAAGAATAACATGATGTCCACGTTGTTCAAGTTCATTGGCAAGCTCAATATGTGGGGTGTTTTTATTAAAAACTGTAGCGTGATCAAAAACATCAACAATTTGTTCTTTTACAATTTTTTTTAAATCACCAAAGTCAATCACCATACCATATTTAACGTTATTTGTATCATCTATCGGTGTTCCTATAACTGTTACAGAAAGTTTGTAACTATGTCCGTGAACATTTTTACATTTACCATCGTATCCATATAAAGCGTGGCCAGTTTCAAAACTAAATTGTTTTGTAATGCGAATTTTTGCCATTGTTAATTATTTAAATTTTTTTCTTTCTTTTTTGCTCTGTAATACAAAGTATACGCTAAAGCAACTAATACAAGAAAAGGTATGAAAGACCCAATTAAAACTCCAATTTGATATTGGCTATCAGGAGCATTTTTTAGTTTTTCTTCTACATTTACTTGTTGGAGAAATAATATTAAACTTTTCATTTTTTAAATTTTTCTAATGCTTTTTTTGTGAAATCAGAGAGAACTAAACGTCCGGAAATTGCAGCTCTTTCGTATAATAAAGTCTCCCAATGCTGAGTGTCTTGCCAAAGCACTTTTTTTATTTCTGCAAGAGCTTCATAATTATAGGTAGCTAGTTCATTTAGATATTCATTTAATCTTTCATCTAAAGCTTCTATTGATTCAAATACTTCTGTATATAAGCCTTTTTCTAAAGCCCATTTTGAGGTTTTCCAAACCGTAGGTGTAAGCGTCATTTCTGACATAGCAACTTTTCCTATTTTTCTTGAAACTGCAGGTTCAATTACAAATGGACCTATACCAATAGCTATTTCTGATAGTTTTATATCGCTTTTTGTAGTCGCAAAAGTATAATCACAAGCTGCAGATAATCCTACGCCACCACCTACAGCTTTACCATGTATTCTTCCAACAATAATTTTTGGACATCTTCTCATTGCGTTAATTACATTTGCAAAACCTGAGAAAAAATCACTTCCTTCCTCATAATTACTAACTGCAAGTAATTCATTAAATGAAGCTCCAGCACAAAATGCACCATCACCGGCACTTTTTAAAACAAGAATAGACACCAAATCATTTTTGCTTAAGGAATCTATTTCATTTGTTAATTTCTGTAGCAATGAACTAGGAAATGAATTACTTGAAGGATGATAAAAAGTAATTGTAGCAATATTATTTGAAATATTTGTTTCTATTGTTCCCATTATACATTATCTCTTTAAACTAAAATGTGATTTGAATTCTTTCCTAATATTATCTTCTGTATATTCAACTTTAAACCAATAATCTGTTGAAGGCATTTGTTCTCCATTAAAAGTGCCATCCCAACCAGAACTTCCAGGGTTTAACTGTTTTAATAATTTTCCAAAGCGATTATAAATAGTGATTATCCCTTGATATTCAGAGGGTAATTCAATGTTCCATCTGTCATTATAACCATCACCATTAGGAGTAAAATAATTAGGATAAGTTATAGTTTGAATACTATTAGTAATTAATAAACCACATCCTTGAATATCTCTTACAAAAATAGAATAATTTCCATTAGGTAAATTTGTAAAGAGTGGGCTCGATTGCCATTCTAAAGCATCTAAACTATATTCATAAATCCCAAAACCACCTATAGCATTAACTTGTATTGAAGCTAAACCGCTAGAAAATGCTGGAGTTATTAATTCAGCATTTACACTTTCCGGTTCAGAAGAAAACGTAGTTGTAACACTATCTGTAAATGTACAAGAAGTATCTACGTTTGTAACTTCAACACTATACGTACCAGGTGAAGTAATGTTATAAGTAGCGATATTTCCATCTGGATTTACAGGAGTCCAATTGTAGCTATAATTTCCTGGTGTAGCAGGAGTTGCGTTTACAATTTGTGAACCAATTCCGGTAATAGGATCAATACATATAACAAAATTATCCCCTAAATCCGTATCAGGTAAAGGGTTAACAATTAATTCTAAAAACGGACCTAATCCAGCACATTCATATAAATTACTTTCAATTCTAACCCATATTTCTTGAAAGTTTGGAATGGTATTTCTAAAATTAGTAATATCAGTTATTGCATTTTGTTCTGTTTCTGCATCTAATTGATTTAGATAATAGGTAAAAGTATAGGATTGACCAACAGGAAATTGATTTGTTAAAATAGGTTCAATTTCAGTTAAATCAAAATAACCGATTCCATCTCCATCAGGATCTGTTGCACTTAAATAATCGTCGCAAACATCATCAATACGAAATCTAAAAGTTTGAGGTACTGTAGTTGCCGAAACAACTAAATTAACTTTGGAAGTTCTATAACAACCATCACTATTTGAAATCCTTGCCCAAACTACCGATCCATTTGAAGCAAAATATGAAATTTCATTAGTAACAAAATCAGTATTATTTTCAGCACCTGATAAACTATTATGGTACGAAAATGTTAAATTGGTATCAGTAGATATTAAAATATTTGCTTGTGTTAAGTTAAATGTTGTGCTCGCATCAGTATCAGTATCACATTGTTTTAAAGTTATGATTGAATTTACAACAGGTTTAGGTTTAACCACTAAGTTGAAACTAGCTGTAAGATAACATCCGTTTATTGAATTTGTTAACCGAACGTATATTGTTCTATTTGTAGCATAAATAGAAGTAATATTATTGCTTCCAGCAGTAGCCTCATTACTGTCTAAATGATAAGTAATTGTATAATCTGGAATTAAATTGGCTATTTCGGCATTTTTTTGAGTTAAATCAAATGTAACAAAACCATTAGTATCATCACCATCATTACCATTATCACATAAATTAAAATCAGATATTATTGGTGCCACAGGAATAGGATTATTTGTAACCGTTATACTTGCTGAAGCTGATCTACAAGTTACTACTGAATCAATTTTATAAGTATAAACCCCAGAAACATCTACAGCAGGATTAAAAACTCCCGTCCCTGAGTCAAGTGCTGGCGTCCATGTTCCTCCAGTTGTTATATTTGTGCCTAAAAGTGTAAATAAGTCAATAGCATTTGCATTTACACATGTAGAATAAGTGGTATTGTTACCAACAAAAGGAGCTTGTTCTATTGTAACATTAATTTTTACTGGAATTGTAACAGCTGTAGCATTACAATCTTTTGTAAATTCATAAATATATTCTCCTGCTACATTAATAGAAGGGTCAAAAATATTATTATTCAAAGGAGCACCACCAATTGGAGTTGTCCATGTTCCATTCTCTCCCGGATTACCAATGATGGCATCAAAAAGATTAATGGTCTCATTTGAACAAATCGTTATATTAGTGTCTTCTGGATTACTTCCAAATCCGGAATAGTAACCAGCAAAACCTGATGTAATGCCTTGGCCAGGGCTATTTAGATTAATTCCATACCCAAAAACTCCTACAGCCAGAGGGCCAGTGGATTCAAGAGCAATATTGTTGCTAACATTTGATACTCTGTAAGTTACCCAATCAGAATTTCCTAAAACAGTTTGAGATTGTGAGTTTGGAATAGGTGTTCCATTTAATGTTAAAACAGCAGAAGCATAAGTTAATATCATTAAATCAGTTGTATAAATTGTTCCACCAATTCTATTTACATTTGGAATATTTACTGAATTTTGGAAGAAACAACTTAAAGGGGGTATAAAATTTAATCCAGCAGTTGCTGTATTTACATCTCCTCCAACAAATTGATAAGCATAAACATTTTTTGAAGTTTTTACATATATGTTTTTATTGGAAACACCTTGATAATAACTATTGTCAACTAAAAAATATTCCCCTGCATTAATTGTGGTTACTGGAGTTGTAGAACCATTAATGTAAATCTCTGTATTGTCTTCGTTTGCAACAATTAGTGGTAATTCCATACTTGAAAGGCCATTACCTTCAATAAATATATATTCATCGCCAATTTGGGATGCTGATACTATTTGATCAAGAGCAAAGTCTGCACTACCTAGTTGAATTCCTCCTAATGCATTTCCACTATTAACAGCAATTGGCTTGTTTGAAGTGATTAATGCTCCAATTGCACCATCTAAATTTTCTGAAACATCACTATAGCCTGAGAAAATAATACTCTCACCTGCGTTTAAGGTGAAATTTTGCGAAGCAACACTTAACGATCCCGTACTAGTAGTAAAAATTACATTAGGATTATAATCAGATAAGCTTACATTAGTATTATCCTCTGTTGCCATTACACTTGCAACAAATGATTTCCTATTATCAAATAATTCATTTATGATGTGACCTAATCTAAAACTTGTACCAATTCCCGGTCTCCCTTTTGAAACCAGCATTTCGGCATGATTTTGAGATCTAACTCTAAAACTAGCGTAAAAATCTTTAGTTCCCTCAATAATTACTCCTCTGTTGTTTAAAACAATGTTTACGTTTTCTTGCCCAACAAACATTTTTGTATTTTGACCAAAGCCTAAATCAACTGTTAATGGTGTAGATGCTGAAATAGTATATGGATTTGTTCCTATCGGATTTCCCGCACCATCCGTAATTGTAATTTCAAATGGATTAACTTCTTGAGTTGAGATATATAAATAATGATCAGCAACAGAAGCCGCATCTCTACAATGTAAAGGCGGAATCCAATGTTTGTTACTTAATTGAGAATAACAAAGAGTAGAAAATAAAATTAATAGGTAGTAAATCTTTTTTAACATAACATTTTTAAACATAGCTTGTAAAATTAAGCAGAAATGTAGAATTATTCTAAATATTAACTAAAAAAACGCTCGCAATTGTACGTTTCCTGTATGTATCGTTTTGCTTGTTTCACTATTTCGGCCTTGATAGTTAATATTTATATCTAAATATTGTGTTAAGTTCTTTTGTAAAAGTAAACGCCAAGTTTGATTTTTTCCGGGTTGCAAGCCTTCTAACATTTGAAATCCTACGGCTGATAAAGCATTACCATTAAATGTATTTTGGAACATTGAAAATTCCCCATTTAAACTAAATCCTTTTTCACTATTTACAGTAAATGAAGTTCCTAATCGGGTTTGTTCTAGAGTTTCAAAAGCGCCAATTTTGTTTTCTTTTTGTTGGTATTCATAAAAAATATCCCAACTCGCATTTTTAGAGAATAAATAACCAATTTTTGGAGCTAATTGAAAGCTTTCAATTTCGAAATTTCGATTCGGATAATTCTCAGAATTCGATTTTGAAAACGTTTTACTTCCTGAAAAATTAAACAACCAACTTTTCTTTACCAAATGTTGGTATTGCAATTGATGCGCTTGATTTTTAACTGCTACACTTCCCACAGAAAGCAAATTTTGACTTTCATTGATTAAAAAGGAATAAGTAGTAGAATGATATTGCTTCCCACGATTAAAAAACAAACTATTTCTAAAATTCGTGTTCAAACCAATTAACTCATCATCATTTTTTGAAAACGGATTCAAATCGAAATTTGAACCTTCTCTCTTAATTCGTCGTTCTATTAAAAACGAAGTTTGATTATTAAAATAAGATGCAAATTTTTTCAAACCTTTTTCATTTTGCCATTGATTAAAATTTAAATTTAATGCTTGAGAAAATTTATTTTGATGGGTTCTAACAAAAACTTGATTCGGTAAAAACACGCGAACGTAAATCGCTAAATCAGGAAAAGGAGCAATTTCAAACTCTTGCAATTCTTGAATTCCGTTTCCATTGTAGTCGTTCCACATATAAACACCTTGTCCTGGTTCTACTTGTAAATAAGTAAATTCTTGTTGGGCAATCGTTCCAGAACTGGTTTCATAAGCCGTAGTAGTTTGAAGTATTTGCCCAAAATACCTATCAGAATACAAAATTCGGGAATTCAACGATGGTTCGTTTTCTATGTTACTATCTTTATATTTCAAATCACGATAATTCAAAAACACACTCAAATTGCTTTTTTCGGTTTTTATTAATTGTGATTTCAAATAATACGAATTCGAATGATTTACACGTTCAATTCGGTTGTTTTGCAAACTATCATTCTGACGTTGTAAAAATCCCAATTCCACATAAACTTTTGTTGAATCACCTCTTCCTACAAAAGCGCCATATTCTAAAAAGCGTTGGCTCAAGGCCGAAAACGCATTTGTTGCTTTTAATTTTTCTGAATTATCTTCTAAATTCACCGTTCCCCCAATCCAGTTTTTACCTAATCTATAGGACGAACGATTTTGACTTCTTGAAAAGGAAGAATTGGCAATTTCAGAATCACTTTTCATGGCACTTGATTGACTCCAAATCATCCAGTTTTTTGTGCTATATCTTCCTGAAAAAGTATGCCTATTTCCCGAAAAAGTATCGCCAAAAGCTAAATTTTCAAATTGATACAAAGCTTTTCCTTTGTTGTTGAAATTAAAATCCAATCCCGAAGTCAAAAAACTTTGATTGCCTAGTAATGGAGCAGTTATATTCCAATCCCGATTAAATTCGATGTTAAACAAGCGTTCAATAGGTTTAAAATTTTCTTGTATCAATTGAAAATTTGCATAGGCATCTATTTTGGTTTTTCCATCAAAAACACGTTGCTTTCCATTGAATTTCCCAGCAAATCCTTTGTTGTTGTCGTCATCTAAATTGGAATATAAATTTTGGTCGCTATTGCTCAAGGCTACTTCAAAATCTAAAAGTGTTTTCTCGCTTGGATTGTATTTTCCTAAAACCGTTGCCATTTGAATTTTTGTAGGCGCAATCAATCGAATAATAGGTTCGTAATTTCCTTGTGGAATTCCAGCTATTGGCGCTACATATTCATAAATTTTTCCAACGGCTTGATTGTTTGCTAAAATGTAATTTCCAAGATTATCTCCAACTAATGAAAATCGGACATTGTATAATTCGTCATTTGGATTGTTTGAATATTCAAAAACTTCAACGCCACCAATCAATACTTTTCGATATAAAATTTTATTTTCAGAATACGAATCTAAATAAGCAGATGGTCCATTCATTTGCGAAATATCATCACCAGCATTTTGCAAAATGGCAATTTGTTCCGTTGATAAATTTTGTTGCAATGGTTGATTTTTCACATCGCTTTCTGAATAGACAAAACCACCAATTTCCCAATTTTCTCGCTCATGCGAAATGCCACCATACGTAATAAATCGAGTAAAATTTCTATCGGTATATTGATATTCCACGTTGATTCGCATTTCTGAAGTAATCGGAAATAACGAAGTGAAAATGATTTCTCCGGCATTGTAATCAATGATATAATCATTGTTTTCGCCACGAGTTTTTAAAATTCCGTTGACATAAACGCGTTCCGAACCTGAAATAACCAAAACATACAATTCGTTATTATTTCCGCGCAATTTATACGGCCCTTGATTGCCTTCTTGGCCTATAAAAGTACTTCTTGCATATTGTCCGCGTACCAAAGCTCCAGAAGCAATGACTTCCGTTTTTTTATCATGTGTTCCAAAGGTGAAGCGCGTTGCTAAACCTTGTACTTTTTTGTTGAAATTTAAGAATGATGATTTTCTGTTTTCCAAAAATAAATCACCAGCGCGAATGTTCCATTTATCCGAAAATAATTCGATGAAAATTTGGTCAAATTCATCCAGTTTTTGCGAGTAACCGCCTTCTTGCAACGGAATATTACTGTCTTGAATTGATGCTCGCAAACTCACTTTGTCCGAAATTTTTCCTGTGATTTGCAAATCTAAATTCGAATTCACCACCGTGTTTTGATTGTTTCCAATGGTTACACCACGTGTTATACTTCCCGAAGTGTTCAATCCGTCGAAAGGTTTGAATTTGGTGTTTTTGTCTCTTTTGAAAACGACCAGTTTTCCCGCTTCGTTTGAAACCACTTTGTCGTCATCATAAATAGAATACGTTTTGGTTAGAAACGCTGGAAATTTTGAATAACTAACGATTAGTGAATCAGAAGTATTGATTTCTTTGATGAAAATTACCGTTCCTTTTTGAAAATTTACCTTGTAAAAACTGGTGTCAATGACTTTTCCATTTTTGTCTTTGATTTCAAAAAAGGAATTATTTAAGCTGAATTTTTCAATCGAAATCGTATCTTTTGAAAATGCAATTTTTTTAGTTGGATACGATTGTAACGTTTCCTGAGCAAAACCGCCCAAAAAACATAATACAAATCCCACTAAAAAAACAATTTTTTGCATAAATACTATAACTCCGAATCTTCAAAAGTAGTATTTATTGTTGGAAAAAAGGAATGATTTTGTTTGAACCGCAGATTCACAGATTTTTTTAAATAGCAATCTGCGAATCTGCGGTAAATTATTTTAACTATTTGTTTTGTAGATAGAAATTTTCTCATTATAAATATAATAACTAAATGCTTTGTCTTTGTTTGTAAAACGTTTTAAATTCGATTTACCATTTCTATTGTTCAAATGATAAACATTGTAAAAAAAGAAATTCTTTTCAAAAACCCAACCCTCAACTGTTCGTTTATCTTCACAAAACAACAACCAATTATTATGTGTTGAATTGTTTTTAATTAAATATTCATACACAAGTAATTCAGAAAAATCATCAAAATAATATTCTTTAACCAAATTATAAACTGATAAATTTGGATTTGAATTCAATTCTTTCGGAATATTTAATAATTTTTCTAAACTCATTACCACTCTTATTTTTGGAAACGTTATGAAATTGGCACATCGGCTAATTGTCTAATTGCCACATTAAAACTACTCCTTCGTAATCACTTGCATTGTTTCTCTTGAAATCTGGCGTAGTAATATAGTTTTATTCGTTTCTACTACTTTTGCTGCATTCTCATCAAAATGTCTGATGGTGTAAAGCGATACATTTTCGTTGTAGGAAACTTTGAATTTTTTTGCTAATACTTTTCGCAATTCTTCAAAAGTGTTGTACTTGTCTTCTATACAAACCGAAAAACTAATTGCGGTGTTTTGAATTAAGTTTACTTTGATTTTATATTTTGAAAACAATCCAAAAATCTCACTAATATGATTTTCCATGATAAAATCAAAATCAATAGATGATAACGATAATAACAATTGGTTTTTCTTAACAATAAAACAAGAAGTTTGCGGAATTAAATCGGCACCTCTTGAAACACTTGTTCCAGGCAATGTTGGATTAACAAACGATTTTACAAATAACGGAATTTCCTTTTTTTGTAAAGGTTGCAAGGTTTTTGGGTGAATTACCGAAGCTCCGTAAAAAGCTAACTCAATGGCTTCTCTGTACGAAATTTGGTTCAACAAAACCGCATTTTCAAAATATCTTGGATCGGCATTTAAAACTCCTGGAACGTCTTTCCAAATGGTAACACTTTCCGCACCTAAACAATACGCAAAAATCGCAGCCGTATAATCCGAGCCTTCACGACCTAAAGTTGTGGTAAAATTATTCTCATCAGATCCCAAAAATCCTTGTGTGATGTTTAAAACTTTCTTTTTTACGCCTTTTGAAATCAATTTTTGCGTGGTTTCCCAATCTACTTGTCCGTCACGGTAGTTGTTATCTGTTTTAATCAATGGTCGCACATCTATCCAATGGTTAAATAAGCCTTGTGAATTAAAATAATGACTCACAATTGTTGTAGAAACTAATTCTCCAATACTCACCACTTGATCATACACAAAATTGTAATTTGGTGATTTATTACTGCGAATAAAATATTCTAAATCGTCAAAATGAGCGTTTACATCAAAAAACACATCGTGTTCTTCGTCTTCAAATAAGTCTAATAAAATTTGGTTGTGATACTTTCGAACTTCCTGAAGCGAGGCGTGCAATTCCTTCGATTTTTCAAAGTAATTTTTGATTACCACTTCTAATGCATTAGTGGTTTTTCCCATTGCAGAAATAACCAACAAAACATCTTCGTGTCCAACAGTATTTAAAACATGTAATACGTTTTTTACGCCTTCAGCATCTTTAACTGATGCACCTCCAAATTTGAATATTTTCATGAGTTCAATTAGTCAATATGGCAATTAGCCAATGTATCAATTAGTATTTATTTCAAAAATCTTAAATCGTTACTCTTTAATCAAAAATCGTTCTATTCCTGTTTCATCCATATGCACCACACGCCAATCGTCTAATACTTTAGCACCCGATTTTTCATAGAAATCAATGGCTGGTGTGTTCCAATCTAAAACATTCCATTCGATTCTGCGAACATTTTCGGCTTTTCCTTGTTTGATGATTTCTTTGTAAAGTGCAAATCCGGCACCGGTTCCTCTCTTATTTTCTTTTACAATTAAATCTTCTAAATGAATTGTTTTTCCTTTCCAAGTAGAATAACGATAATAGTACAAAGCCATTCCAATAATCTCACCATCAACTTCCGCAACAAAACATTGAAAAAGTGGATTTTCTGAAAAACCATCACGAACTAAATCATCAACTGTTACCACAACAGCATCAGGTTCTTTTTCAAAAACAGCTAATTCCTGAATCAATTCTAATACCAGAGGCATATCGTTTTTTGTGGCTTTTCTTATGTTCATTGTTGTAAAACTTTTTGCAAAAGTAAAATTAACTTAAACATCTTTTCAAATTAATATATTCTTTTAACAAAAATCACGATATTTGTGCCACAAACACAACTACATCGATTTCGTAATGGAAGAAAGAAATAGAACATTAGGCGAATTTATTATCGAACACCAAAATTCGTTTCAGTACTCAACAGGAGAATTATCACGTATCATTAACTCCATTAGATTAGCTGCAAAAGTGGTTAATTACAAAGTTAACAAAGCAGGGTTAGTCGATATCGTAGGAGCAGCAGGAGAACAAAATGTTCAAGGCGAAGACCAACAAAAATTAGACGTTTACGCAAATGAAGTTTTCATTCAGACTTTAATTAATCGTGAAATTGTTTGCGGAATTGCTTCGGAAGAAAATGATGATTTTATTACAGTTGCTGGTTCTGATAATTCACACAACAATAAATATGTGGTTTTGATGGATCCTTTAGATGGATCTTCAAATATTGATGTGAATGTTTCAGTTGGAACAATTTTTTCCGTTTTTAGAAGAATTACACCTGTTGGAACTCCAGTAACTTTAGAAGATTTTTTACAACCAGGAGTTAATCAAGTAGCGGCAGGTTATGTAATTTATGGAACTTCAACCATGTTAGTTTACACTACTGGTGATGGCGTAAACGGTTTTACTTTAAATCCTGCTATCGGAACATTTTATTTATCACATCCTAACATGAAATATTCGGATGATGGTAAAATTTACTCAATTAACGAAGGAAATTATGTTCATTTTCCTCAAGGTGTAAAAGATTACATCAAATATTGCCAGTTAGAAGAAGGGGATAGACCTTATACGTCAAGATACATCGGAAGTTTAGTTTCTGATTTTCATAGAAACATGATTAAAGGAGGGATTTACTTATATCCAACCAGCTCAAAAGCACCTAACGGAAAATTACGTTTGTTATACGAATGCAATCCTATGGCGTTTATAGCCGAACAAGCAGGCGGAAAAGCTTCAGATGGTTACAAAAGAATCATGGAAATTCAACCAACCGAATTACACCAACGTGTACCATTTTTCTGTGGTAGTAAAAACATGGTAGAAAAAGCAGAAGAATTTATGGCGAAAGCGAAGTAAATTCATCAGATATTAAAAACAAAAAAGCACAAACTCATTTAGAATTTGTGCTTTTCTATTTTAAAACAGTTTGAATTATCTGTTCATGTGTTGCATTTCGTAAGTGAAAGTGTCTAAATCCACATTCATTTCTACTAATTTTAATGCTTTGTCCACAATATAACCTACGTTTCCTGCTGTAAATCCTAAAGCTAATGCAAAACGAGTAAGTAAATCTTGTTGTTTTTCACCTAATACTTCATCTGCATATACCATTCTGGCTAAATCGTATAAACGCTCTAAACGGTGCAAATGCATTAATGGAGGATTAACAGGGTATTTTAATGGGTTTTCTAAAATTTCTTCATATTCAGCTTGAGAAATTTCTAATTTGATAGCTAATTTGTCTAAGAATTGCTTTTCGTGCGGTGTAATAGTTCCGTCTGATAAAGCTACTCTTACAATGGCTGAAAAATGACCTTTGTTTCTATTTCTAAAACCACTATCGAATAAATCTGAAATTGACATGTTGTTTATTTTTTTATTAGCGCAAAATTAAACAAAAATTCCATTTTTATAACAATTTCATGTGCTTTTATGACTAATAAATGCTACACATAATAAAAATTAATCGTAAGTTTGAATTTACAAAATAGATAATGTTATGTCGGAATTTTGGATGTATTTCAATATTGGTCTAAAGCATGTTTTAGATATCCATGCCTATGATCATGTTTTGTTTTTAATGGCGTTAGTGGTGCCTTATGCTTTTAAAGATTGGAAAAAAGTATTTATACTAGTCTCTCTTTTTACATTAGGACATACTTTGGCATTGCTTTTATCGGTGTATGGAGTAGTACAAATTCGAGCTAGTTTAGTCGAATTTTTAATTCCAATTACCATTTTAATTACGGCTGTTTTTCATCTTTTTACCGCTGGGAAATCGTCAAAAAATGAAAGTATCACTTTTGTAGCAATTGTAACATTGTTTTTCGGAATCATTCACGGATTAGGTTTTTCAAATTACTTTAAAACCATATTACCTGGAACTGCTTCGGATAAATTATTGCCACTTTTAGAATTTGCATTAGGTATAGAAGCGGCACAAATAATAGTAGTTCTTGTTGTCTTAATCCTTTCGTATGTAGTGCAAACTTTTTTCCGATTTTCAAAAAGAGATTGGGCTTTAGTTATGTCAGCATTTATAATTGGTGTAGTTTTGCCAATGATTTTGGAAAGCGAAATTTGGAATTGATAATGAAAAAAGAAAAAAAAGAAAAATACGATAAAGCGTATTTGCGAATTGCCAAAGAATGGGGAAATTTATCCTATTGCCAACGAAAAAAAGTTGGTGCCATTATTGTAAAAGATAAAATGATTATTTCTGATGGGTACAATGGAACTCCATCGGGATTTGAAAATTGTTGCGAAGACGAAGACAATATGACCAAATGGTATGTGCTTCATGCCGAAGCGAATGCTATTTTAAAAGTAGCTCGTTCTACGCAATCTTGTGAAGACGCTACTTTATACATTACACTTTCACCTTGTAAAGATTGTAGTAAGTTAATTCACCAATCAGGAATCAAAAGAGTGGTGTATCATCAAGAATACAAAGACACTTCAGGGGTCGATTTTTTAAGAAAAGCTGGAGTAGAAGTGGAATTAATGGAAGATTTGAGCTAAAATGAGAATGAATAAAGTATATTTTCCAATAGTAATCGCAGTAGCTGTTGCGGTCGGATTGTTATTGGGAAGTAAACTCAATCCTTCAACCGAAAATGCTTTTTTGAGCCGAAATGCCAACAAAAACAAGCTCAATAAACTCATCGATTTCATCGAAAAAGAATATGTAGACAGTTTAAATACCGACTCGATTGTAGATTTAACAGTAAACGGAATTCTCGAAAAACTCGATCCGCATTCAGTTTATATTCCCAAAAGTCAATTAGAAGTTGTAGAACAAGAAATGCGTGGCGATTTTGTGGGAATTGGGATTAATTTCTACATGTACAACGATTCTTTAGCGGTTATAAAACCCATTGCGAAAGGACCTTCGGAAAAAGCAGGTTTAAAATCGGGCGACCGAATTCTTTTTGCTAATAAATTGCAATTGTACAATAAAAAGTTACCTACAGATTCCTTGTTTTCCATCTTAAAAGGCGAACAAGGTTCTAATGTAAAGTTAACGGTTTATAGAAAATCGGAAAATAAAAAATTTGCAGTCAATGTAACTCGTGATGTTATTCCAATTAAAAGCGTAGATGCCGTTCAAATGTTGGATAAAACTACAGGTTATATTAAAATCAATCGCTTTGCTGAAAAAACCTATGACGAATTTTTATCGGGTTTAACCCAATTGAAAAAAGAAGGTGCAAATCATATCATTATTGATTTGCGCGATAACGGTGGTGGTTATCTAGATTCGGCAATAAAAATTGCAGATGAGTTTTTGAAGAATAAAGAGTTAATCGTTAAAACAAAAAATAAAAAAGATAAAATAGAAAGTACGTTTGCCTCTGAAAATGGCATTTTTGAATCGGGTAAAGTATCTATTTTAATCAATGAAAACAGTGCTTCAGCTAGCGAAATTTTAGCAGGTGCCATTCAAGATAACGACAGAGGTTTAGTTTACGGAAGACGTTCGTTTGGAAAAGGTTTAGTCCAACGCGAAATGCCTTTAGGTGATGGTTCTGCTGTTAGGTTAACCATTGCAAGATACTATACGCCATCAGGACGTTCGATTCAAAAACCGTATGAAGATAAAGCCGATAACTACTTTAACGAATTTGATAAACGTTTTAAAAGTGGTGAATTGTATGAAAAAGAAAAAGTCAAGATTGCTGATAGTTTGAAATTTAAAACCAAGGAAGGTCGCATTGTTTATGGAGGAGGCGGTATTATGCCCGATGTTTTTGTGCCGCTTGAAGATACACATGGCTCAGAAGGTTTAACCATATTATTGCAATCAGGATTAATGAATTATTTTGTGTTTGAACAATTGGATCAAAACCGCAAAAAGTTTGAAAAAATCTCGATGGAAGCCTTGGGAAAAGAATTACGTTCTGGAAATTATTTTAATGATTTCAAGACTTACATGGCAAAAGGCGGTTTGCTCTTCAATTTGGATACTCAGAAAGAAAAAGTATTGTTCTATCTTCAAGCAGAATTTACGCGCCAACTTTTTAATGAAAATGCCTATTACCAATTGATTTTAAAGAAAGACAATATGGTGAATAAGGTGTTGGGTAAGTAAAATTATTATAAAATGAGTAGAAAAGATAAATTATTTGATTTGCCAATTTATAGAAAAGCTGAATTAATTTTAGATTTGGTAAACAGTCTTTTAAATACCATTAGTGAAGAAGATGAGTATTTGAATGCCACAAAATATATGATGCGAGATGATGCTGCGATAATTTGTGCTAAAATTGCGGGTGCCGAAGGTGGAGATATGTATAGTATTCGAATGCAAAATGCGGCTATCATCAGAGACCATGCTATGCATTTATATGTGCAAGTTGGAAGTTTGCGATTTCACGATTCTTTTAAAGATACCGATTATGTTACATTGATTCGTAAAGAAATCGACGAATTCAGAGAATTGTTTATCAATTGGGTAGCTAATTTTGACAAAAGTAATTATTATTGGGACGAATGGGAATTGTTCAATCCACCGGGAGCTATTCCGCCAGACCCAAATGAATATCAAGACCCAATTAATTGGGATGATTTTTTAGAAGGAATGAATTTTGACGATGAAGAAGACGATTCAGACGAATAAAGCTATTTCCCCAAAGCATCATGAACCTGCACAGGATTTCCATTATTCCACAACGTTAAAATATCCGTTGCTACCGAAGCACCACTTCCGGCGGCGATACTTAACTGACTTCTATGTCCGGCTAAAACTCCTGCTGCGTAAATACCTTCTGTAACTAAATGGTCGGTATTTTTTAATTGGATTCTGTTTTTTACTGCTGGAATTTTTTGATGAGGTACAATAAAATTAGCTAACCCTTCAATCGTAAAAGGAGTTCCCGCACCAATTGCAATCACTACAATTTTAGCTTGAAGCGAAGATTTGTTGGTAGTAACAGTGAAATTTCCAGCTTCACCTGAAATGGAAAGCACTTTTTCGCCATGAATTTGTTGCACGTGTGGATACAAGTTGGTCAAATGTTCCAAACTTTCAACTAATAATTCACTACCTAATTTCCCTGCTGGAATTCCGTAAGCGTTATTAAAAATGGCATTTTGTAACGAAGAGGCTTTTTGGTGCGCCACAATGGCAATCTTTTTATCCATTGCAAACGGTTTGTTTTGAGCCGAACCCAAAACCAAAGCACATGAAACGCCAGAAACACCAGCGCCAATAATTAAAACATCTAGCATTATTGTTTGGTTTTTTCTTCAATCATTTTTGAAAAACGCAATAAGACTAGTAATAGAATTGCGCAAATTCCAGCCACAACACCAATAATAGCAATGGTGCTATTTCCTTCAAACGGATTGCTGTAATCAATTTGAAAAAGATTAAAAACAATTAAAACTAAAGCGATGGCAACTGCCACGTAGGTAAAAATTTTCATTTTATTATTTTCTAATTAAATAATCCTTTAACATTGGCAGCAAATAATTTTACTGCAATTGCAAGCAAGATTACGCCAAAAACTTTACGAATTATGCCTAATCCGTTAGTTCCAAGTAAGCGTTCAATTTTGCCCGATGATTTTAAAACACCATACACAACAACAACATTTATGATAATGGCTATTATAATGTTTATTTCTTTATATGCAGCACGAAGCGATAAAATGGTAGTCATCGTTCCAGCACCAGCAATCAATGGAAACGCAATTGGAACAATGGAAGCCGTGCTTGGATTGTCTTCTTTATATAATCGAATGCCTAAAATCATTTCTAAGGCAAGGAAAAACAAGACAAACGAACCCGCAACCGCAAACGAATTCGCATCAATACCAATTAATTTTAGTATTTCTTCACCAACAAATAAAAAGGCAATCATAATCACCGCCGCCACAATAGTCGCTTTTTCGGATTGAATATGGCCCATTTTACTGCGTAAATCCACAATAATTGGAATACTTCCCACAATATCAATCACAGCAAATAAAATCATGCTGATGGTAAAAATGTCTTTCCAATTAATTCCGAATTCCATAAAACGCTGAATATTTGTGCAAATATAAGGATAATGAACAAAGAACGTTTCTAATTTAACGATACATTATCATATCAAGTTCAATGACAATTTCAATATCAAGTTCAAATTCAAAGCAATGTGAAGATTTAAACGCAAAGACGCAAAGTTTTACGCAAAGAACGCAAATAAAAAGTAAAACGTCTCGGTGTAGTTCTTTTTAACGCAATCAAATTCAAAAAAACTCCGTATAGCTCTGTGTAAAAATTATAGCTATTTCTCCAATTTCTTAAATCTGTGTTCCAAACTTCTAAACTCTTATTTCTAAATTCTGAATTCAAAATCGTATCTTTGTACTTTAAAATATACCAATATGTTTCAGTTAAATAAAACCATCGTTTCCGAAGAAATCTTAGAAAAAGAATTCGTTTGCAATTTGTCAGCTTGTCAAGGTGCTTGTTGTGTGGATGGAGATGCGGGTGCTCCTTTAGATGAGGAAGAAACCAAAATTTTAGCTGAAATTTTTCCAAAAGTGAAACCCTTTCTTCGTCCAGAAGGAATTAAAGCCATTGAAGAACAAGGAACGCATGTAGTTTCTGATTTTGGTGAATTAGAAACACCTCTTATCGATGGAAAAGACTGTGCTTACGTAATTTTTGATGGAAAAACGGCACTTTGTGGAATCGAGCAAGCCTACAATCAAGGAATTGTAGATTGGAAAAAACCAGTTTCTTGTCATTTATATCCTATCCGAATCAAAGAATATTCGGACTTTGCGGCGGTGAATTATCACAAATGGCATATTTGCGATGACGCTTGTTCGTTAGGACAAGAATTAGGAGTTCCGGTGTACCAATTTGTGAAAGAAGCACTAGTTAGAAAATTCGGACAACAATGGTTTGACGAATTAGACAAAGTGGCAAAAGAGTTGAAAAAATAATCTCATTTTTATCGATTAAAAACACTCGTGAGTCACTTATTTTTCAGTTGCTTACAAGGTTTTAACAGTTGTTTTATTGGTTTTTAACTCATTGGTTTTCAGTATTTTAAAAACCTATATTAATTTACTGACAATAATCAGCTTTGTTAAAAACTTGCTCCAATTGTGAATAAGTTTGACTTTCATTTCTCGTTTCAAATGACAAACTTTGTAATCCCCAAATAAGTCAATTTAACCAATCATTAACACTTTTAAAATCAAATAGCTATGTCTATAGTGGAACCTATTTTGCAAGAAAACAAAGATCGATTTGTAATTTTTCCTATCAAACACCAAGATATTTGGGAATGGTACAAAAAACAAGAAGCGTGTATTTGGACAGCAGAAGAAATTGATTTGCATCAAGATTTAAACGATTGGAACAATAAATTAAATGATGACGAAAAATATTTCATCAAACATATTTTAGCATTCTTCGCGGCTTCTGACGGAATTGTAAACGAAAACTTAGCGGAAAATTTCGTTAACGAAGTGCAATATCCAGAAGCTAAATTCTTCTATGGTTTCCAAATCATGATGGAGAATATTCACAGTGAAACGTATTCATTGTTAATTGATACGTATGTGAAAGACGAAGCAGAGAAAAATCAATTATTCCATGCAATTGAGGTCTTTCCTGCAATTAAAGAGAAAGCACAATGGGCATTGCGTTGGATTGAATCGGATTCGTTTGCTGAACGATTAATTGCTTTCGCAGCAGTAGAAGGAATTTTCTTCTCAGGTTCGTTCTGTTCGATTTATTGGTTAAAAAAACGTGGATTAATGCCAGGATTAACCTTCTCAAACGAATTGATTTCTCGTGACGAAGGAATGCATTGTGATTTTGCGGTTCATTTACACACGCATCATGTGGTAAATAAAGTTCCAAAAGAAAGAATCACAGAAATTATCGTAGATGCTTTAAATATTGAAAGAAAATTCATTACGGAATCGCTTCCAGTTAGTTTGATTGGAATGAATGCAACTTTAATGACGCAATATTTAGAATTCGTAACGGATAGATTATTGGTAGAATTAGGATGCGATAGAGTATACAACTCATCTAACCCATTCGATTTTATGGATATGATTTCGTTACAAGGAAAAACGAATTTCTTTGAAAAGCGAGTAGCGGAATATCAAAAAGCAGGCGTTATGAATTCAGATGCGGATTCCAATAAAATTAGTTTCGACGCTGATTTTTAATAATAAATAAAATATAGAGTGCTATAAAATGTCGGGAGACTTGCGCTTAAATCAATAAATACTAACCGAAAGCAGGGAAGGGATTGTCTGTTTTCAAAAACTAAAAAGCTTATGTATGTAGTAAAAAGAGATGGCCATAAGGAGCCAGTAATGTTTGACAAAATCACAGATAGAATTAAAAAGCTATGTTATGGATTAAATGACATGGTAGATGCTGTTAAAGTGGCAATGCGTGTAATTGAAGGTTTATATGATGGAGTTACCACATCTGAATTAGATAATTTAGCAGCAGAAACCGCAGCTTCCATGACGGTAACCCACCCTGATTATGCTCAATTAGCGGCTCGTATTGCAATTTCTAATCTACACAAAAATACAAACAAATCATTCTCGGAAACGATGAATGAAATGTACCACTATGTTAATCCAAGAACCAATCAAAAAGCACCATTAATTTCTGATGAAGTGCATCAAGTAATTCAGGAAAATGCCGAATTCTTAGATTCTCATATTATTTATACACGTGATTTTAATTACGATTACTTTGGTTTCAAAACTTTAGAACGTTCGTATTTATTAAGAATCAACGGAAAAATCGTAGAACGTCCACAGCACATGTTAATGCGTGTTTCGGTTGGAATTCACTTAAACGACTTAGAAGCGGTAATTGAAACTTACGAATTAATGTCGAAAAAGTTCTTTACACACGCTACCCCAACATTATTCAACGCTGGAACTCCAAAACCTCAAATGTCGTCTTGTTTCTTATTAACGATGCAAGATGATAGTATCGATGGAATTTACGATACATTAAAACAAACAGCAAAAATTTCGCAATCAGCAGGAGGAATCGGTTTAGCTATTCACAACGTAAGAGCAACAGGTTCGTACATTCGTGGAACAAACGGAACTTCAAACGGAATTGTTCCAATGTTGCGCGTATTCAATGATACCGCTCGTTACGTAGATCAAGGTGGAGGAAAACGTAAAGGAAGTTTCGCTATTTATTTAGAAACTTGGCATGCGGATATTTTCGAATTCTTAGATTTGAAAAAGAACACGGGTAAAGAAGAAATGCGAGCAAGAGATTTGTTTTTTGCTATGTGGACTTCAGATTTATTCATGAAACGCGTAGAAGAAGATTCAACTTGGACATTGATGTGTCCAAACGAATGTCCAGGTTTAGACAATGTTTATGGAGAAGAATTTGAAGCCTTATATACTTCTTACGAAGCACAAGGAAAAGGTAGAAAAACCATTCGTGCAAGAGAACTTTGGGAAAAAATCTTAGAATCTCAAATCGAAACAGGTACGCCTTATATGTTGTACAAAGATGCAGCGAACAGAAAATCAAACCAAAAGAATTTAGGAACAATTCGTTCATCTAATTTATGTACAGAGATTTTAGAATATACGTCTCCAGATGAAATCGCGGTTTGTAACTTAGCATCGATTTCATTACCAATGTTTGTGGAAAATGGAGCATTTAATCACGAATTATTATACAACGTAACAAAACGTGTAACTCGCAACTTAAACAAAGTAATCGACAGAAATTACTACCCAGTTAAAGAAGCAGAAAATTCAAACATGCGCCACCGTCCAGTTGGATTAGGAGTACAAGGTTTAGCGGATGCTTTTATCATGTTGAGAATGCCGTTTACGAGTGATGAAGCGAAAAAATTAAATCAAGAGATTTTTGAAACTTTATATTTTGCTGCTGTAACTGCCTCTATGGAAATGGCTAAAGAAGAAGGGCCGTATTCGTCTTACGAAGGTTCGCCAATTTCTAAAGGAGAATTCCAACACAATCTTTGGGGCTTAAAGGATGAAGATCTTTCAGGTCGTTGGGATTGGGCAAGTTTAAGAAAAGAAGTAATGGCAAACGGAGTAAGAAACTCATTGTTAGTAGCACCAATGCCAACGGCTTCAACTTCTCAAATTTTAGGAAATAACGAAGCTTTCGAACCTTATACTTCTAATATTTACACAAGAAGAGTACTTTCGGGAGAATTCATCGTGGTAAACAAACACTTATTAAACGATTTAGTGGAAAGAGGTTTGTGGAACGAATCATTGAAGCAAGAAATTATGCGTCACAATGGTTCGGTGCAACATATCGAAAGAATTCCTGCTGACTTAAAAGAATTGTACAAAACAGTTTGGGAAATGTCGATGAAAGATATTATCGATATGAGTCGTCAAAGAGGTTATTTTATTGACCAATCGCAATCGTTGAACTTGTTTATGCAAGATGCTACGTATGCGAAATTGACTTCGATGCACTTCTATGCTTGGAAATCAGGTTTAAAAACCGGAATGTACTATTTAAGAACAAAAGCTGCTGTTGATGCTATTAAGTTTACTTTAAATAACGACAAAAAAGAAGCGCCAATTGAGGTGAAAGAACAACATGTTGAAGTGAAGAAAGTGGAAGCTATAGCCGTTTTAGAAGAACCAGCAGAAATGTCAGCTGAAGAATACAGAGCCATGATCGAAAGAGCTAGAAATTCTGGTCCAGAAGAATGTGAAATGTGTGGTTCTTAATTAAATAAAAGAACATAGATAATAGAATAAAGAAAGCAGTCATCACTCGATGGCTGTTTTTGTTTTAAATAATTACAATCCAATTCGTACATTTGAAAAAAATAGAATTATGTCAAAAGATAAAAAGGGAATTTATACTGGAATCATAGAAAAAGACGCCGATGGGAATTATTTCTGTGGCGAATATTTATTGGATTACCAATACACAGAGAAGAACTTTAAATTAGGTGATGAAATCAACATCAAATCGGTTATTGTAAATCCAAGTGATAAGAGTTACAATCAATATCCAAAAAAATCAAGAAATTTCTTTTTAGCAAACGAAAAAGAATAATTCTAAAATCATAAATCTATAATCATCAATCTGAAATCACATGATGCATTGGGAACAACTTTTGTCTTTAAAAAGACAAGGCGATACAAGTAAACGTTTACGAAAAGAACAAGACGACACCCGTTTAGGCTTTGAAGTCGATTATGATCGAATTATTTTTTCTGCCGCTTTTAGAAGTCTGCAAGATAAAACACAGGTAATTCCACTTTCAAAAACCGATTTTGTACACAACCGACTAACACATAGTTTAGAGGTTTCGGTTGTAGGGCGTTCACTTGGACGTTTAGTCGGAAAGCAAATCATTGCAAAATATCCGCATTTACAAGAAGTTCATGGTTATCAAGCGAATGATTTTGGTGCTATTGTGGCGGCTGCAGCATTATCTCATGATATTGGAAATCCACCTTTTGGTCATTCAGGAGAAAAAGCGATTGGTGAGTATTTCAAAACCGGAAATGGATTACAATACAAAGACCAATTAACCGAAAAGCAGTGGCAAGATTTAATCGATTTTGAAGGAAATGCTAATGGATTTTCAGTATTAGCCTCTTCTCGGGAAGGAATTGAAGGCGGTTTGCGTATTTCGTATGCTACTTTGGGCGCTTTTATGAAATATCCAAAAGAAAGTTTGCCTAAAAAACCAACACAAAAAATATGTGATAAAAAATACGGTTTCTTTCAGCAGGACAAAGAATTCTTTGCTGAGGTTGCCAATGAATTGGGATTGATTTCGAATAAATCTGGAAATGATATTGGTTTTGAACGTCATCCATTAGCCTATTTAGTAGAAGCAGCTGATGATATTTGCTACACGATTATCGATTTTGAAGATGGTATTAATTTAGGTTTAATTCCGGAAGAATATGCGTTAGAATATTTAATTAAATTAGTTAAAAACGGAATCGATACCAAAAAATACAACGAACTCATTACTAAGGAAGATCGAATTAGTTATTTGCGTGCTTTAGCTATTGGAAGTTTAATTAACGATGCAGTAGCGGTTTTTATGGAAAACGAAAAAGCAATTTTATCTGGGGAATTTCCTTTTGCTTTGATGGATAAAAGTCAGTACAAAGCCCAAATGAATGATATCATCCAAATTAGTATTAAAAATGTCTATCAGAGTAGAGAAGTAATTCAGAAAGAAGTAATGGGTTACAAAATCATTAATAGTTTACTTGATGGTTTTTGCACGGCTTACAATAAAAAAGTAAGTGGAACAGCTTCAAATTATGATGAATTATTACTTAAATTACTACCTGAGCGTTTTCAATTTCAAAAAGAAAACTTATATGATCGTTTGTTGCATATTTGTCACTTTGTCTCATTATTAACGGATGGTAAAGCATTAGAACTTTACAAAACAATTCAGGCAAATAAATAATTTATAAAAAAACAAACAAAAAAATTTTCATAATTCATCTAAAATGCTAATTTTGTTTAAATTAAGTAAAAATTAACCCCCAAAATTATGAATAAAAGATTACTATTTCTATTTAGTGCTTTTTTTGTTTATTCTTTGACTTTTGGTCAATCAACAACCGAAAAAAATAAAGAAAAAACTAATGTGACAACTGTCAATAAAACATTAACAAAAAAGCAAGCTAAGGCAGTTAGAAAAAAACATGCTAAAAACTTAGCTAAATCTCCTTTTAAAGAGACATTGTCGTTATCAAAAACACAAAGAAAATCTCAGGCATTGCCTCCAAACAAGTATTTTGAAACAGAATGGGAGTTAACTATGGATCCTGTAACTGGTGCTCCTACTCCTGAAAAATTAATTCAAGTAAAAGAACAATTAAGAAGAGAACGTCAAGAAGCATTGGCTGCTGGAAGAGTTCCTGGAGATGCTTCTGATAATAATTGGGTGGAAAGAGGACCTAATAATGTTGGAGGACGAGTTAGAGCTATTATGTTTGACCCAAATGACCCAACATTCAAAAGAGTTTTTGCTGGTGGTGTAAGTGGTGGATTATGGGTAAATAATGATATTACAACCAATACAGCTTGGACAAGAGTAAATATTGATGAAAATTTATCGGTTTCAGCTATTACTTATGATCCAAATAACACTAATATTTTTTATTTAGGCACAGGAGAATCTTACGTAGGTGGAGATGTTAATGGTAATGGTGTTTGGAAATCTACTGATGGAGGAACATCTTGGACTAAAGTATTTGGTGGGATTACGGGTTCTACTTCATTTCAATCTGCAGCAAGTTTAACAATTAATAGTCCTGCAGGAATTGCTGGAGAGTATACTTGTTATCCTACAACAGCATTTGGGACTCTTCCAGCGGCAACAATTACTGCAAACATTGTTTTGGTTAGTGATAATGTTGCTCCTTCATCAGATGGTTGTGAAACCTTAACAAATGCAGCTGCATTAAATGGTAAAATTGCTTTAATTAGAAGAGGTTCCTGTAATTTTACAGTTAAAGTAAAATCTGCTCAGGACGCAGGTGCTGTTGGAGTTATTATGATGAATAATATTTCTGGAACACCAGTAGCTATGGGTGGCGATGATGCTACGATTACAATTCCTTCAATAATGATTTCTCAATCTGATGGTGATTTGCTTGAGGCTGCAGTTAATTCGGGAACTGTTTCAGGTTCTTTAAATCCTATTGTTCGAGGAGCTTTTACAGGAAACTTAGTTCCAGGTCAACAACATATTAATGATATTAAAGTTAGAAATAATGGAGGAGTTTCTGAAATCTATGTTGCAGTAGGAGATACTTTTTATAGTGCAGCAAACCAAGCTACATATTTAGGTGGACCTGGTTATGGATTATATAAATCTACAGATGGAGGAGTGAATTGGGATTTATTGACTTTGCCATTAACCTCAGGTAGAAATAGATTTTGTCCAAATGATATTGAAATTGGTCCAGATAATAAAATTTGGATGGCAACTACGAATAGTACATTATACGGAGATGGAGGAGGAGTAATTTTTTCATCGATTGATGGAGTTAATTTTACTCAAGAATATGATTTGTCAAATAGTAGAAGAACTCAAATAGCAATTTCTGCTACTAATCCTAATAAAATATATGTATTAGCTGAAGATGCTACAAATGGAGAGGCAAATATTTATTTAACTACCAATTCATTTTCAACAGTAACAACATTACCTGAACCGGCAGCTATTCATGGAACTACTGCAACTGATTTTTGTAGAGGTCAAGCATTTTATGATTTAACAATTAGCGTAGACCCTACCAATGATGCTATTGTTTACATTGGAGGAATTGATATTCATCGATCAACAAATAGTGGTTCTTCTTGGCAAACAATTTCAAAATGGTCATCAGGATATGCAACAGGAGTTTCAGTTGTGCATGCTGATCAACATGCAATGGTATTTAGACCAGGAAATTCTAATCAAGCCATATTTGGTCATGATGGAGGAGTAAGTTATGCATCAAGTTTGTCAACTGCTGCTTTTTCAACAACGGCAATAGCTACAAGAGTAAATGGGTTTAATATTACTCAGTTTTATAGTGTAGGTGTTGCGCCAACACAAGCAGTAAGTGGTTTGTCAGGAGAGTACTTTGCTGCAGGTGCTCAAGATAATGGGACTCAGTTTTTTAGCAATGCTAGTTCAGGGTTAAATTCAAGTGTTCAATCTCAAGGTGGTGATGGTGCTTATACAATGTTTGATCAAGATGCAGATAAATATTATATTTCTAATTATGTTTATAATGAAAGTATTAATTTAAGACCTTTGCCTGGTTCTTCTGTAACTGCTAAAGTTATAGATAATGATAATAATGCTAACAATGGTGCATTTATTGCTCCAATGGTATTAGATTCAAACCTAGATATTTTATACGCAGATTATACAACTTCTACTGGTGTTTTTCTAATTAGAAGATATAGTAATTTAAAAGGGCCTGGTGTAATTTCTAGAACCAACTTAACTAATGCACTATTAACGGCTTCGCCAACAGCATTTGCAGTTTCTCCATACACTACAAATTCAACTACTTTATTGGTCGGAACAAGATTAGGAAAATTATTACGCATAACTTCAGCTAATGCAACTCCAACTTGGACAGATATCACGGGTCCTTCATTCGTAGGAAGTATTTCTGATGTTGAGTTTGGAGCTTCTAATAATGAGATTTTTGTAACTATGCATAACTATAATGTAGTAAGTATTTGGTATACTCAAGATGGTGGTGCAACTTGGTCAAACAAAGAAGGAAACTTTCCTGATATTCCTGTAAAAGCAATTTTACCTAACCCATTGAAAAATGTTGGTGGATTTGCTACTGAAGTTATCATTGGAACAGAATTAGGTGTTTGGTATTGTAATAATTTTAATTCAGCAACTCCAAATTGGATTCAATCGTATAACGGTATGAGCAATGTTAAAGTTACTGATTTAGATATGAGAAATGATTATACTGTTTATGCTGCTACTTACGGAAGAGGTGTGTTTTCGGGAATGTTTACTAATACAACCCTTTCAGGAGTAGATTTTGTAAACTCGTCAAATATTAAAATTTATCCTAGTCCAGCAAAAGAGATAATCAATGTAGCAATTTCAAATTACTCAGGCGATTTGAACATAGAAATGTATGATATAAACGGAAGAATCGTAAAATCTGTTGCGGTAGATTTTACTGAAAGTTATGCTGTTGATTTAAACGGATTGTCTAGTGGAGTTTATGTTGTTAAGATAGCAGGAGATCAATTAAACTATACTGAGAAAATCATTATCAATTAATTGATAATAGATTGAGTAAATTGTAAAGCCGATGATTTATAGTCATCGGCTTTTTTTTATTGGTTTTTAGTAACGAATTTTAATGTTTGTCTCAGTGTTATTATGTAGAAAAAGAAAGTATCGATTTTGGTCTTAAGTGTAGAAAAAAAGTAAATATAAGGTATAAAAAAACCTCTCCATTTGGAGAGGTTTAATATCGCTAAATAATATTATATTAAGCTTCAAAAGGAATTACAGATACATAAGATTTGTTTTCTCCTTTTTTCTGGAATTTTACAACTCCATCAACTTTAGCATGTAAAGTATGATCTTTACCCATGTAAACGTTTTCACCTGGGTTGTGCTTCGAACCTCTTTGTCTAACAATGATGTTTCCAGCAATAGCAGCTTGACCACCATAAATCTTAACGCCTAAACGTTTCGATTCTGATTCTCTACCATTCTTCGAACTACCGACACCTTTCTTGTGAGCCATGACGTAATATTTTTAAATGTTATTCTTCAGTTTTTGGTTTTTTTGTTGCCTTAGCTTTTGGTTTTACTTCTTCAGTAACCTCTGCTACTTCAACGTCAGCTTTTTTAGTTGCTTTTTTCTTAGCTCCTGTAGCTGAAATTCCCTCAATTAAAATTTGAGTAAATGATTGTCTGTGACCGTTTTTCTTTTTGTAACCTTTTCTTCTTTTCTTTTTGAAAACAATTACTTTGTCACCTTTTAAGTGTTGTAACACTTTAGCTTCTACTGAAGCACCTTCTACAGCTGGGGCGCCTAAAGTTACGTTTCCGTTATCATCTAATAAAAGAACTTTGTCAAAAGAAACTTTAGTTCCTTCTTCCGAAGCTAAACGGTGAACATAAACCTTTTGGTCTTTGCTTACTTTGAATTGTTGCCCTGCTATCTCTACGATTGCGTACATAACAATGATTTTAGTTAAAAATTTTAAGGTTGCAAATATACAATAAATTCTAAACCAAACAACTATTGTTTTAAATAAAAGATTGAAAATTACAATTTTGATATTTTTTTTAATAAATATAACGATTTATTGTAACATAATTTAGAAATTGCGTCTTATTACATTATATCAAACAAATTAATAACGTATGAAAAAATCTTTAATGGCTTTGGGTACTGCACTTATGCTTGGTGGAACTGCCACTGCTCAAAAAGTAACATTTGAGGAATTTGATTTAGACAACGGGTTACACGTTGTACTTCATCAAGATAATTCTGCACCTGTTGTAATTACTTCGGTAATGTATCATGTGGGTGCTAAAGACGAACAACCAGATCGTACTGGTTTTGCCCATTTTTTTGAACACCTTTTATTTGAAGGAACAAAAAATATTGGTCGTGGTGATTGGTTTAAGTTAGTAACGGCTAATGGAGGAAACAACAATGCTAATACTACAGATGACAGAACCTATTATTATGAAGTTTTTCCTTCTAATAATTTAGAATTAGCTATTTGGATGGAATCGGAAAGATTAATGCATCCAGTAATTAATCAAATTGGTGTAGATACTCAAAATGAAGTAGTTAAAGAAGAAAAAAGATTACGTGTTGATAATCAGCCTTATGGAAATTTAATCAAAGCAGTTAAAGAAAACATGTTTAAAGTTCACCCATATAAATGGACAACCATTGGGGAAATGGAACATTTAGACGCTGCTACTTTAGAAGAGTTTTTAGCCTTCAATAAAAAATTCTATGTTCCAAATAATGCTGTTTTAGTAATTGCGGGTCAATTTGATAAATCACAAGCTAAAGAATGGGTAAATAAATATTTTAGTCCTATTCCTAAAGGAGCTCCAGTAACACGTCAAAAAGTAGAAGAAGCTCCAATTACACAAGAGTTTAAAGCTACTTGGCAAGATCCTAATATTCAAATTCCAATGTTGGTTGCTTCTTACAGAACACCTTCAATGAAATCTCGTGATGCAAGAGTATTAGATATGATTTCTGCTTATTTATCTGACGGTAAAAGTTCTAAACTTTACAAAAAAATTGTTGACGATAAAAAAATGGCACTTCAAATTGGAGCATTCAATTATAGTCAAGAAGATTATGGTATGTATTTAATTTATGGATTACCAATGGGTGATAACTCTATGGAATCTATCTTAAAAGAAATTGATGAAGAAATTGTTAAAATGCAAAACGAATTAATTTCTGAAAAAGATTATCAAAAACTTCAAAATAAATTTGAAAGCAATTATGTAAGCAATAATTCATCAGTTGAAGGAATTGCAGATAACTTAGCTACTTATTATATGTTGTATGGCGATATTAATTTAATCAATACAGAAATTGATATTTATCGTTCTATTACAAGAGAGGAAATTAGAGACGTTGCAAAAAAATATCTAAACTCAAATCAAAGAATGATTTTAGATTATGTTCCTGCTAAAGACAAAGCTCAAAACTAAGATTTGAAGAATATGAAAAAATTTATATATATAGCAGCCAGTTTATTTTTAACAATAACTATGCAAGCACAAGATAGACCACAACCAAAACCAGGACCAGCGCCTACTATTAACATTAACAAGCCACAAAGCTTTGTTCTTAAAAATGGTTTAAAGGTTTTAGTGGTTGAAAATCATAAATTACCTAGAGTTTCTTTTAATTTAACTTTAGATAATCCGCCTTATGCTGAAGGTAACAAAAAAGGAGTTTCTGACATTTTAAGCGGAATGTTAGGAAATGGTACTGAAAAAATTGGAAAAGATGCTTACAATGAAGAAATCGACTTTTTAGGTGCTAATATTAACTTTTATGCTTCTGGTGCATCTGCAAACGGACTTTCAAGATATTCTAAAAGAATCTTAGAATTAATGGCAGACGGAGCTTTAAATCCATTATTTGATCAAGCTGAATTCGAAAAGGAAAAAGAAAAAATGATCGAAGGATTAAAAGCAGATGAAAAAAGCGTTACTGCAATTGCTCGAAGAGTAGAAAATGTTTTGGTTTTTGGAAAAGAGCATTATGCAGGTGAATTCACAAGTGAAGAAACTTTAAAAAATGTTACTTTAGATGATGTTATTCTAAATTACAATACATATTTCGTTCCAGCTAATGCGTATTTAGTAATCGTGGGTGATGTTAACTTTAAAGAAGTTAAAAAAGAAGTAGAAAAATTATTTGGTTCTTGGAAAAAAGCAACTGCTCCACAGTTAACGTATTCAAATCCAAAAGACGTTCAATACAGTCAAATTAACTTTATTGATACTCCAAATGCAGTTCAATCTGAAATTTCATTGGTTAATTTGTCTAATTTAAAAATGACTGATAAAGAATATTTTTCAGTTTTATTAGCAAACCAAATCTTAGGAGGTGGTGGTGAAGGAAGATTATTCTTAAACTTACGTGAAAAACACGGATGGACTTATGGAGCTTATTCTTCTATCGGTGCTGGAAAATATATTAACAAATTCCGTTCAAGTGCTTCTGTAAGAAATACAGTTACTGATAGTGCTGTTGTTGAGTTTTTCAACGAATTAAAAAGAATGAAAACGGAATTGGTTTCTGATGAAGATTTAAAAAATGCTAAAGCAAAATATGTTGGAAACTTTGTAATGCAAATTGAAAAACCTTCAACAATTGCTCGTTATGCTTTAAACAAAGAAACTCAAGGATTGTCTGAAGATTTCTATGAAAATTACATTAAAAATATTAATGCAGTTACTGCAGAAGATATTAAAAATGCAGCCAATAAATATTTCTTAACAAATAATACTAGAGTTGTTATTGTTGGAAAAGCGGGTGATGTTTTACCAGGATTAGAAGTAATGAGTAAAAAAGAAAATTTACCAATCTTCTATTTTGATAAATATGGTAACCCAACAGAAAAGCCAGAAGTTAAAAAACCTATTCCTGCAGGAGTTACTGCTCAATCTGTTTTAAACAACTACATCAATGCTATTGGTGGTGAAAAAGCTGTTAAAAATGTAAAAACGTTAGCTGTGTTTTCTTCAGGTACAGTTCAAGGAACTAATTTAGAGTTAGTTGTAAAATCAGCTCCAAAGAAATTAGGTGTTGAAATGAAAGCTATGGGAATGACTATGATGAAACAAGTTGTTAACGAAAAAGAAGCTTATGCTGTTCAACAAGGTCAAAGAAAAGATTTCAAAGATGATGAGTTGAAAGACATGCAAGCTGAAGCTACAACTTTTAAAGAATTAGCTTTATTAACAGATAAAGATCTTACTTTAACTGGAATTGAAAATATTAATGGTGCTGATGCTTATGCTATCAAAAATGGAAAATCTACTTATTACTACGATGTAAAAACCGGATTTAAAGTGGCTGAAGCTAAAGAGTTAGAGCAAGGTGGTCAAAAAATGACTCAAACTACTTACTATCAAGATTATAAGGATGTTAAAGGGTTGAAATTCCCATACAAAACTATAATGAATGTAGGTATTGAAATCGAGTTGATTACTTCTGAAGTTAAAATTAACGAAGGAGTAACAGATGCAGATTTTAAATAATATTGCAATGTAATTGTATAAGCGCTCAAGAAATTGGGCGCTTTTTTTATTTTTTACTCGAAAAATAAACTCCAATTAATACAATTAAAGCTCCTAGTAGTTGTATTGCAGAAAGTGTTTCTTCCATAAATAAATTGCCTAATATAAAAGCAACTACAGGAATAATATAAGTAACCGAAGAAGCAAAAACAGGTGATGAAAGCTGAATCAATTTAAAGAATAAAATATTTGAAAATCCGGTTCCTACAATACCTAAAATGGCAATAAAACCTAAAGATTTTTGCACTTTTACTTCCTGAACAATATCAAAAAAGCCTGTAAAATACAAAACAATAAAAGCCGGAAAAAACATAATCAAAAAGTTTCCTGTGCTTATTGTTAATGGTTTTAAATCGGATAAATATTTTTTTATTAAATTGACATTTACTCCGTAAAAAATAGAAGCAATTACAATTAAAATCGCGTAATAATAGTTCTCAGTTGTGTTTTCTCCATCTCCAAATAAAACTAATAAGGCACAACCTATAAATCCAATAATCACTCCAAAAACCTGACTTCTTTGTGCACTCATGCCAAAAAAGAACAATCCTACAAGTAAGGTATTTAATGGAGTTAAGGAGTTTAATATGGAGCTAATTGAACCATCGATTTTTGAAAGGGCAAATGCAAATAAAAATGCTGGAATAAATGTTCCGCATAATGCTGTTACAGCAATATATTTCCATTTATAGGATGGAATTTGTGAAATTTGCTTAAACCCAACAATTATTAAAAAAATTGCAGCAAACAGAATTCGTAAACTTCCTAATTGAACCGAATTTACACCTTTTAAGCCCAATTGCATTAAGATGAAGGAACTTCCCCAAACACAGCCTAAAAAGCCTAATAAAAACCATTTTGTTGTATTGTTTTCCATGTTGTGATTTTATGTGTCAAAATTCAGGCTTTATTTTGAAAATAGCACTATGAATTTTTGTAATTTTGCAATGTCTTTATTACGAGGAAAATAATTTAACATTTATTGATATGAAAAATTTAAAAAATACTGGTTTAGCACTTTTAATGACACTTTTATTAGCAAGTTGCAAACAAGAAAACAAAGAAGTTGCGGTTGAAGAAACAAAAAAAGAAGTGGTTTCTGAAGCCGATTTAGCTAAAATGCAAACAGCAAGTTTTACTATCGACGGTATGACTTGTGCAATGGGTTGTGCTAAAACTATTGAAAATAAATTAGCTGCACAAGATGGTGTTGGGCAAGCAGTTGTGGATTTTGACACTAAAATTGCAACAGTAAAGTTTGATGCAGAAAAACAATCAATAGAATCCTTAACTAAAACTATTGAAGCAGTTGCTGGCGGTGATTCTTACAAAGTTACCGAATCGAAAAAAATGTAATTTATTTTGTCATTCTGAACTTGTTTCAGAATCTGTTTCACTTCAAAATTATAGAAGCTGAAACGAGTTCAGCTTGACAATAAATATTTATTTCCACTCTAACGTTTCCATAATCCTACGCATATCATCTTTTAGATATTGTGCTGCTGGTAATATAGAATCAAAATTAGGTTTAGCGTAAAAATAAACACTTCCTACAATAAAGTTTTTAGTGCTATCGGTGGCGTAAAATTGAGCATTTGTAGCTGCGTTACCACCAACTTCATAGAACATTCCGTAAACCTTTTTCTTATTATTAATAAAAGGTTGCTCTACAATATCATCAGCTTTTACTACGTGATTATAGGTAAGAGTTTGAGCATCTCTTAATAGATTGTAAATATCATTATTTACCGTTTTATGAGTTAAATAAATAGTGGCTTTCATCTTTGGATAATTAATCTCAAAAGCGCAAGATTTATTTTTGATTAGTGCTAAATTGTTTTTTTCAAATGTAAAGCTACAATCAGACTCTAATTTTGAGTATTTCGCTTCTGGATATTCTAAGCTCAAATGACCTTTTGGTTTTGGTAAAGTTTCATCTCCACAAGAAATCAAACTTAAAAATAATCCCAAACAACTTAATTTTACTATATTTTGTATCATAATTACAATAACGTAACTTTTATTTGTTTTATTCTTCTCTTATCTACATTTTCGATGGTAAAAATAAGATTATGAAACGTTATTTTTTGTCTTTTCTTTGGGAAATTTCCAGAAATTTCAAGTAAAAATCCAGCTAGTGTTTCAGCTTCACCTTTTTTACTTTCAAATTCATTTTCATCTACTTCAATGATTCTATAAAAATCTTTCAAGCTAATTTTACCTTCAAAAAGAAAATTTTTGTCGTCAATTTGAGAATAAATCAAATCTTCATCGTCAAATTCATCACTAATATCGCCTACAATTTCCTCCAGAACATCTTCTAACGAAATAATTCCAGAAGTCCCACCATATTCATCTACTACAACAGCTAAATGACTTTTCATTCCTTGAAAATCTTTTAATAAATCATCAAGCTTTTTGTTTTCCGGAACAAAGAAAGGTTGTCTTAATAGTTTGGTCCAATCAAAAGATTCATTATCGATATGCGGAATTAAGTCTTTAATAAATAGGATACCTTCTATTTGATCAATATTTTCTCTGTAAACTGGAATTCGTGAATAGCCTTTTTCAACGATTTTTGGCATTATTTCTTCAAAAGATTCTTCAATGTTTAATGCAAAAACATCAATTCTAGGACTCATTACTTGGCGTACTTCTGTGTTTCCAAAAGTTACAATTCCTTCAAGTATTTTTTGCTCACCATCAGTTGTATCATTTTGTGATGTCAATTCTAGTGCTTGCGAAAGTTGGTCTACCGAAAAATTTCCTTTTTGTACATTGAGTTTTTTTTCTATAAACAGAATGCCGTTTCGCATAGGAACACTAATAGGTGATAATACGTTGTTTAAAATTGAAATTGGAATGGCTACTTTTTTAGCAAAGGTCATATTGTTTCTGTTGGCGTAAATTTTTGGTAATACTTCCCCAAATAATAATAGGAAAAAGGTAACAAGTACCACTTCTACCGTAAATCTTAAAATAGAAGATTCAATACCGTCAAATAAACGACCACTAATGGAAGAAAACAATATTACAACTGCAATGTTTACAAAATTATTAGCAACTAATATTGTGGCTAACAACCTTTTGGGTTTTTCCAGTAATTGAGAAATGAGTCTTCCGCTATTAAAATCTTTATTTGATATGTCATCAATATCTTTTTGCGAAAGAGAAAAAAGGGCTACTTCTGAACCTGAAATAAAGGCAGAACAAGCAAGCAATACTAAAATTGCAATTATTCCTAAAAGGAATTCAAAATCTATAGAATGTAGTAAACTGGCCGGATCAGGATCCAAATTGTTTCAATTTAGTTAAACATTAAAAATCTTCAGGTGCACTACCTGTTGGTAATGAAGATTTACTCAAATCGGTGTCTTTTTTAGTGGTTAAGAATGTGAATTCGGTTACCTGAATTTCAGTAGTGTATTTGGTAGCACCGTCTTCTGCTTGCCATTGACGCGATTTGATTCGACCCTCAATGTATATTTTATCGCCTTTAGAAAGGTATTTTTCGCAAATTTCTGCAGCTTTGTTTCGAACAACAATGTTGTGCCATTCTGTAGAAGTTATTTTTTCTCCAGTAGTTTTGTTAATGTACACTTCGTTAGTTGCTAAAGGAAAACGACCAATGCAATTTCCGCCTTCAAAGTAATGCATTTTAACTTCGTCACCTAAATGACCGATTAAAATAACCTTGTTTAATGTTCCGTTCATGGCTTATATATTTAATAGGGTTAATCAAAAATAGTAATTTAAAGTGAATTACAATAATTTGAAGCAATAAAATTATGTATAACTATAGGAAAAGGTAGTTTTTCAATTTCTGTAAGTGGTTTTGAATCAGGTAATTTTGAAGCGAATTGGACTTCAAAAAAACGAATATTTAAGTGTTGATGGGATAGTTTATGAAGCATAACATCATTATGAAGCGAAAGTACTTCAATAGGTTCCAAATTATAAAACTTCATTTCAGAAACTTGATTTATAATTTCATCTTCTGATAATTGCGATTCGGTTTCAAAAACAGGAAATTCGTATAAGTTTTCCCAAATTCCTTTTCCTTCGCGCTTTTGAACAATAAAGTTAGAGTCTGAATCTTTTAAAATTAAATAGTTCAGGTAGCGAGGAGTTACTTTTGTTTTCTTCGATTTAATCGGAAGCTCGTTTACTTTTTTATGTTGAAGTCCAGCACAACTCGAATTTAAAATACACATTTCGCAATTTGGATTTTTTGGAACACACTGCAAAGCACCAAACTCCATAATCGCTTGATTAAATAGAGCAGGATTCTTTTTGTCTAATACTTCTTGCGCTAATTGTTGAAATTCTGTTTTTGTTTTTGGTAGAGAAATATCACTCTCTACATTATAATAACGACTCAAAACGCGGAACACATTTCCGTCTAATACCGCAACAGCTTCGTTAAATGAAAAAGAGGCAATAGCGGCAGCGGTATATTCACCAACACCTTTTAATTTTAATAATTCTTTATAATTGGAAGGGAATTCACCATTTAATTCAAATGCAATGTGTTTAGCAGTGGCATGTAAATTTCTAGCTCTAGAATAATATCCTAAACCTTGCCAAAGTTTTAAAACGTGTTCTTCATCAGCTTTGGCTAAGTCAAAAACAGTTGGAAAAGCCTCAGTAAAAGACAAAAAATAAGGTAAACCTTGCGCCACTCGAGTTTGTTGAAGCATAATTTCTGAAAGCCAAATAGGGTACGGATCAGTCGTATTTCTCCAAGGTAAGTCGCGCTTATTTTGTAAATACCAATGAATTAAAGAGTTAGAAAAATTCATGTTTTTAAATTGAGACAACAAAAATAAATCTTTAGTAATTAAAATTTAATCAATTAAGGTTGAATTATTGTTTTTTTAATTCTTATATTTGCAAACTCAAAAAAATACACATAAATATAAATACGAAAGAAAATGACGAAAGCAGACATCGTAGCGAAAATTTCAGAAAAATTAGGACTTGAAAAAGGTGATGTACAAGCAACTATTGAGTCTTTTATGGAAGAAGTAAAAAACTCGCTTGAAACAGGTGATAATGTTTATTTAAGAGGTTTTGGAAGTTTTATCATCAAAACAAGAGCTGAAAAAACAGGAAGAAACATTTCTAAAAACACTACAATTAAAATTCCTGCTCACAACATTCCAGCTTTTAAACCTGCTAAAGTGTTTGTTGAAAGCGTTAAAGAAAAAACAGAAGTTACAGTATAAAAACTATTTATTAATCTAAACACCAACATGTTATGCCAAGTGGTAAAAAAAGAAAAAGACATAAGGTAGCAACTCACAAACGTAAAAAAAGAGCGAGAGCAAACCGTCATAAAAAGAAAAAGTAGTTTAAAACTACTTTTTCTTTTTTAGAAAAAAGTTCATTGAAATGAATCAATATTAAATTGATTCCCAGGTACAACTGCCTGTAAAAAATGTTTAATCCATCTGTGAAAATGTTAGATGATGGATGTTAGATGATAGGATGAATTTAAAACACCCATCATCAGACACCCAGTATCGAGCACAAACAGATAAAAATGTACTGCATGAACAAAGAGTTAATTATTAGATCGGGTTCAAATGCTGTAGATTTTGCCTTATTAAAAGATGGAAAACTAATAGAATTACACAAAGAAGAAGAAAAGCAAAGCAATTTTGCGGTGGGTGATATTTTTATTGCTAAAATCCGTAAACCTGTGGCTGGTTTAAATGCCGCTTTTGTAAACTTAGGTCATGAAAAAGATGCTTTTTTGCATTATCACGATTTGGGTCCTAATCTACCTTCTTTGATGAAATTTATTAAACTTGTAAGCGCAGGTAAATTAAAAGATTATTCACTCAAAAATTTTCCTTTTGAAGCTGAAATTGATAAAAATGGTGCTATAACCGACATTCTAAGCGCCAATCAATCTGTTTTAGTTCAGGTAGTGAAAGAGCCTATTTCTACTAAAGGTCCCAGAATTAGTTCTGAGATTTCCTTAGCCGGAAGATATGTGGTTTTAGTTCCTTTTTCAGATCGTGTCTCTGTTTCGCAAAAAATAGAATCGAGAGAAGAAAAAGACCGATTAAAACGATTGGTTCAATCTATTAAACCAAAAGGATTCGGTGTTATTGTGAGAACAGTAGCCGAAGGCAAAAAAGTAGCCGAACTAGATAAAGATCTACAAACATTGATGGACCGCTGGTCTGCCATGTGTAGAAGATTACAAACGGCTCATCATCCATCAAAAGTACTAGGAGAACTTAATAAAGCTTCTTCTATCTTACGAGATGTATTTAATGATACCTTCACTGGTATTCATGTTGATGATGAAGATTTGTATCTTGAAACGAAGGAGTATTTGCAAGAGATAGCTCCGGATAAAGTGTCTATCGTAAAACACTATCAGTCTAAGGAACTGCCTCTTTTTGAAAAATATAATATTGAGCGACAAATAAAAACGTCTTTTGGAAAAACAGTTTCCATGAGCAAAGGTGCTTATTTGATTATTGAACACACAGAAGCTTTGCATGTTATTGATGTAAACAGCGGAAATCGTTCAGCAAAAGCAACTAGCCAAGAAGATACTGCTCTAGAAGTAAACATGATTGCTGCAGCCGAAATTGCACGTCAGTTACGACTTAGAGACATGGGCGGAATTATTGTAGTGGATTTTATTGATATGCAAAATCCCGAAAATCGCAAAGTATTGTACGATTTCTTAAGAGAAGAAATGAGTGACGATAAGGCCAAGCATAAAATCTTGCCTCCTAGCAAATTTGGATTAATTCAAATTACTAGACAAAGAGTTAGACCAGAAGTCAATATTAAAACAAGAGAAGAAGACCCTAATAAAGAAAACGGGGAAATTGAAGCTCCAATTTTAATTATAGACAAAATAGCGTCTGATCTTGAACGCATTATTAAAGACCATAAAAAGGTTGTTTTAAACGCACACCCTTTTGTGGCAGCATACCTTACTAAAGGTTTTCCATCCTTACGTTCGAAATGGTTTTTCGAATATAAGAAATGGGTGAAAATTATACCTCGTGACGCTTACACGTATCTAGAATACCATTTCTTTGACAAACAAGGAAATGAAATTAAATAAATTAAAGAACCGCCAATCTTTCGAAAGGCGGTTTTTTTGTTTTTATTCACTCTCAAATTGAACTTTTCTTCTTATCTCATTACCAAATTCATCTACCACAGTAATAACATGAAAGCCTGTTGAAGCAAAAATAGGTTTCTCGTGAAAGGTTTTTGTATTTCCTACATATTGATCATCTAAATACCAAAACAACTCTGCATTTGAATTGGAATGTGCTACTTTGATAATAGCAGGTTGTAATTTGCCTTCAAAATCTTTGGTTAATATAATTTTAGTGTTGCTTTTTGGATAGATAAAATCCATGCGCTTGTCTTGTAAGGCATCTATACAATCACTTCTGAAAGGTGGTAAATTTTGATAATTTACATTTTTACTTTTATAATACCATTCCATAACCGGTGGCAAAACAAACCAGGATCTGGTAATCATTTCATCAACACTTTCGCAATTACTATTGACTCTAAATTGCTGATTTTTATCCAAATGTATGATTTTATGATACGGACAATTGTCTGTTTTTTTAGCTGTTTTTGGAATCCATTGTTTTATTTTTGGGCAATGTTCTTGTGCTAAATAACCCGAAAGTTCACAAACTTCAACAGGATCTAAGTCGTTATAGGGCATTTCGAACCATTTCGATTTTGGTAATAATCTGAAAACGTCAAATAAAATTGGAGCTGCACTATCAACGCCGGTTAACGATGGTCTTCCTTCTCCTGTGGCGTTTCCAACCCATATTCCCACTACGTAATCTTTGGTAACACCAATTGCCCAAGCATCTCTACTTCCAAAGCTTGTTCCTGTTTTCCATGCAATTTCAATTGAAGAATCATAGAACTTCCAAGCTTCATCGCCTTCAGGTCGGTTGACTTCTTTCATTGCATTGAAGGTTTGCCAAATAGCTCCAGCTCCAAAAATGTTTTTTTGACGTGAACTACTTCCAAAATCAGGTTTAATATTGGCATCGTAATTCAAATTTAGCATTTCATTTTTACGATATTTCGAATCGTTTTGATTGAAATACGTTAGCGTAGACGACATGTAAGCATAGGCTTTGCACAAATCCCATAAATTAGATTCGGCACCACCTAAAATCAACGATAAACCATAATTAGAAGGTTGTCGGTTGACATTTCGCAACTTCAATTGCTGTAATTTTTCATAAAACTGATTCACAGAATAATCTTGCAACATCAAAACCGACGGAATATTCAACGAACGTGCTAAAGCTCTACTTGCCGGAACCGCTCCGTCATAAGTTAAATTGAAATTTTGAGGTGAATACCCTGAAATTTGCGTTGGGATATCTGGAACTAAAGTTTGTGGTAAAATGTAGCCATCATTCAACATGGCAGCATACAAATACGGTTTCAAAATACTTCCAGTACTTCTTGGTGCTTCAATAATGTCAACATCTTTTTGATGGTTTTTGTCTGTAGGGCTATTCCCCACATACGTAATTATGTTGCGCGTTTTTACATCAACAACTAAAACCGAAATGTTATAGACTTGATTTTGTTTGTAATAATTATAATATTGTTTTACGATTTCGTTGGTGCGTTCTTGTAAGTCTAATTGAATAGTGGTTTTTATTTTTTCAGACGGATGTTCTTTAGCTACTTTTTGAACCAAATGAGGAGCAATTTGGGGTACATCAAACGGTTTTTGAGGCAAACTCTCTTGTAATGATAATTCGTAAGTTGCTTTATCAATAACTTTATCCTCATATAATTTCTTTAATAATCGATTACGTTTGGCTAATAATCGTTCTTGATTTTTTCCAGGATAAATTAAACTTGGAGCATTAGGTAAAACCGCTAAAGTAGCTGCTTCCGCCCATGATAATTGATGCGGTTGTAATCCAAAATATTTCCAAGACGCCATTTCTAAACCTACTACATTGCTTCCAAAAGGTGCATGCGCACAATACAATTCTAAAATTTTATCTTTCGAATGGCGAAATTCTAATCGAGTTGCGAGAATCATTTCGATTACTTTTTCAAAATAGGAGCGCGATTTTCCTTTTCGGTGCAAACGAATCACTTGTTGGGTTAACGTACTCCCACCTCGAACCACTCGATTTGCCTTTCTATTTTGTTTAAAAGCATGATACATGGAAATTGGGTTAAACCCAAAATGCTTATAAAAATGTTGGTCTTCAAAAGCAACAATGCATTTTTGAAATTTATACGGCACACTATCGCTTTCTGGAAAGCGCCATTGCCCATCAGAAGCGATTTTAGCTCCTAAAAGTTGCCCGTCTTGACTTTCAATTACGGTAGAATACTTGTTTTCAAAAAGTTGTCTTGGGAGTGAAAAATAGTAAACTACCACAAGCAAGAACAAGACAATTGTTTTTATCTTATTGTTTTTCGCTTTTAGTTTGATGTAATTGTAAAATTTCGAGATGCGTTTTTTCACTTTAATTGTTTTCAAAAAAGTTGTCGTAAAATTGATTTAACTTTTTACCTCGAAACGATTTTTTATAAACCAATTGAACCGAATCTTTCACCAAAGTTAAATTTTCTGAATATTTGATATAGTAATCATTATGCTCCATGTCGGCAATTTTTAAAACAACTTCCACTTCTTTAAATGGAATAAGTTTTTGATCTTTCCAATAATATATGGTTTTAGTATTGGGAATATACCAGCTTCCGCCGTATTCGACATCAATTCTACTTACTTGAGGTTTAAATTCGTACATACTAGAAAAAAAGCCACCACCAGCTATAATTTTATTGTCTTCTTTTGAAAAACTGTAAAAATTGTTCCAATAATTGCCGTTCATATTAGGATAACCAATTGATTGAATTTCTCTTACGCCATCATTGTTTATATCTACAATTTCAAAGGAAAAAACCTCGCTCGAATCGAATTTGGAAACCAAAACCCATTCTTGATCTTTAAGAATATAAAACAAAACATTAGGTTGCATCTTATCATCGAAAGTATTCGGATAAACAACTGCAAATAGCTCACTATTATCTTTTAGTTTGGTAAAGGCAACTATTTGTCCATTGGCTGTGTCGTAAAACTCTTTAATTCCTATCACATAAACCAAGCTATCTTGATAATCAATTTTGATATTGATATTCGCTTTTAAAACACTATCAATATCTAAAACTATTTCTTTTTCAGTTTCTTGAATTTTCTGATAAGTTATAGCGTCAGTATTTACAACAAAAGTCGTGTCACGAATTGAATCACTTTCACTTTTAGATAAATTTGATTTATTGCTTTTACAACTTGTAACTGTGAATAGTAAAAGCATTCCGATTTTTAGAGCTAATTTCATTTGGGAAGAATATTGTTTTTAGACCTAACAGGTTTCCAAAACCTGTTAGGTCTTGTAACTAATTAATAATCAAAATCATCTATTTCATTAACAACTCCTTCATATTTTATCATACTTTCTTTGTGTTGAAATATAAAATTCTCTTTTCCTCCAAATAATTCAAGAACATATTCTCTTGATAAATTTGAAGGTTTATCACTTGTATAACTTAAAAATGAAGAATATTTATATTCTCTAAAATCATCGCAAAATTTATGTTTTACTGGATTCAAATGAACATATAAAACTAAGTTTCTCAAATAATTTTCATCTTGAATTATATTTCGTTTTAAATGTTCTTGAAATAAACTGCCTGTCCTATTATATGCTTTGTTTATGGATTTTGTGTACGCATTGAAAAAATTAGAAAATGGTAAATGAATTTTATCTGCATATTTCACAGGAATTTCATTTTTATCTTTAATTCTTATTATCAAATGAAAATGATTTTTTAAAAGACAATAGGCGTAAATTTCAGCTACTCCTAAAAGATGATCTTTAATTAATTTTAGGAAATAACTGTAGTTTTTATCTTCTATAAATATATCTTCTTTATTGTTTCCTCTGTTATAAACATGGAAAAAAGTGTCATATTCAAATTTTTCTTGCTTCATGTCTTTTGATTATAAACCTAACAGGTTTCTAAAACCTGTTAGGTTTAGTTTGATAATTTATTTCACTATTTGCACCCATTGTCCTTTGGTTCTTGCCAAATAATTGTCATCATACATAGCTTCACATTGTACGCCAGGGAAATAGTATTTTCCTAAATATGAAGCGTTTAATAGCATAGTAAACGTTTTGGTTTCTCCTGCTTTAATTCCGAAATAGAATTGCGTTCTGTCATCGCGAATGTCAATGTAATCGGCTTTGTTTTCAGCATAACTTCCAAAATCAGTATAGCGGGAATTCATAATTTCAAATCCAGATGGAACAATTTGAGAAAGTGCTACATTTTCTATCGATTCATCTGATTGATTTCTAATAGTTACCTGCGCTACGATTTCAGTTCCTTGTTTTGTAGAACTTAAGTTGAGAACATTTCCTTGTCGGTCTTTATAAACCATTGAAGTAGAGAAGTTTTTCTGAATTTCTCTTTCTTCTCCTACAGGTAAAATACCGCTATTTAATAAACGAACATAAAGTGTTCCATTGTTTTTATTTTGAATCGTTACCGAATTTGAACCTGTTTTTGGAACTAAATTTCTATCTACAACTGCTTTTTTAGAAGTCACGGTTTCCGATTTTCCAGCTATTGTATAGGTCATGTTTACGCCTTTTCCGCCATTTTTAAGTGCAAATTTTGACATCGCATACAATCCAAAAGCTGTTGTTTGCGTACTCATATAACGATTAGAGGATAAATCCTTGGCTAATTTGTTTGCTACTTCATACGCTTTCGTTTTGTTATCTACCAAAATGTAGGTTTCTAAAATCATGGCTCTATTTCGTTCTTCTGAACCATAATAATAATTAGCAAAAGCCTTGTCTTCTTGAATTGTTGTTGTTCCAATTAATGTAAGCGCAGCTTTCTTTTGTCCTACTAAAGCATAAGCAGCAGCTAATCTCAATTTTGATTCGTTAGAGATTCCAGTGGTTTCTCTTAATCTGTTCATTGAACCCATATCGGCTGAACCAGCTAATGCTAATGTGTATAAACGATAGGCTTGAGCAAAATCATTGTGATATTGCGCATTAAATCGCCATTTTTTAGCTTCAGATTGTTGAAATGAAATCCACTTATTTTTAAATCCGATTGGAAAAACATAGCCTTTTTTCTCGGCTTCAATTAAGAAATGTCCGGCATAAGAAGTTGCCCAATCATCTACATAATTATTTCCTTGCCAATAACTTAATCCACCATTTGATAATTGGAAATTACCTAATTTTTGAATTCCAGCATTGATATTTCGTTGGATTTCTGCTTTTTTGTTAACATCAATATCCATAATATCAGTTAAATACAATTGTGGAAAAACAGCCGAAGTCGTTTGTTCCACACAACCATGCGGATATTGAATTAAATAATTCAATCTTCCGTTGAAATTGATGGTTGGGAAAGACGAAACTTCTAATCTTGCTTTATTGCTTCCTGAAACTCCAAATGTTTTCCAATTGATGGTTTTAGAACTGTTTGCAGGAATTACCATATCCACGAAATCATTGGTTACTGGATTTGGATTCGTAATATCAACTTCTACCGCATAGGTCGATTTTTCTTTTCCTGAAGTAGCAATAACTTCAATTTTCCCAATTCCTGTTGCGCTTCCCACTTCTAAATTAAAGTAGACTACTTTTTCATCTGGCGAACTGAAACTCACATTTTGAGTTGCATCCCCAATAATTCTTACGCCATTATTTGTTTTTAATTGAACATTCACATTTTTTACCTGATTCTCCATTGCGAAAACGGTTACTGGCAACATGATTCTTTCGTTTGGAGAAATTTTTCTTGGTACCGAAGCCAAAACCATAACCGGTTTTCTCACAAATGAAGTTTTTTCTACACTTCCGTAAGCACTTGTTTTGGCATCACCAGCAACTACCATTGTTCGCACCGAACCAACATAATTTGGTAAAGTAATGGTATGTGATTTGGTTTGTCCTTTTTCCAATTTGAACGGACCTAAATAAATAACGACCGGTTTAAAACGATTGGCTTTTTTAGCATTTCCTCCAGCTAAATCTTGGTCACCACCAATACTGAAAATTTGATTAATTTTTCCTCCATAAGCACCAATTACATCATCATAAACATCCCAAGTTTTTACACCAAGCGCTTGTCTTGAATAGAATTTATCCCAAGCATTTGGAGTTTTAAATCGCGTTAAATCTAATAAACCATCATCTACAATAGCAATCGTATAGGTCATTTCTTTACCCGATTTCTCACTAACTTTTAAAGTGGTTTTTTGTTCCGGTTTTAATACGGATGGAATGGTTACTTCAGGCTCTAAAACGGTATTTTTATTAATGACTTCTACTGGCAAAATGCCGTACATTCTTATCGGAGTATCATTTATGGTAGAAGCATGTGGTTTTAATAACGAAATATGAAAATACACATTTGGTGCCATATCACCCGTGATAGGAACTTCTACTTGTGTTTCTCCTTTTTTTGTAGTTGCCCAAAGTGTTTTGATAACTTTCGACCCGTTTTCAATTGAAATTAATGCTCTTCCACCTTCACTTGATGGAAATGAAACAATGGCTTTTTCCCCAACATTGTATTTTTCTTTATTGGATGTAAATACCAACATGTTTGCTGTTTCACTACCTCCTTGACGTGTTTTTCCAGACCAATATGGCCAATCGATATACGAAGTTAAACTTGTTGCATGGCCATCGTTAGTGTCTTCTACACGAATTAAATATCTTCCCCAATCTGCTTCTGGAACTTTTAATTGAATACTTGCTTTTCCTGTTGCATCAGTTGAAACTACATAATTTTTATAAGCTGTTGTTACTTCGGAAGAATTATAACGTGATAAATCATCGCCATCAGAATTCCACCACCAACGCCATTCTACTTTATATACTCGAACTTCTAAATTTTTAACAGCTTTTGGTTTACCCAATTCGTCTAAAGTTACAATGTCATAACGATTTAACTTATCCGTTTCTAATAAACCATATTTGTTTGGTTCAGGTGCTTTTATCCCCACATAAGTTTTATAGGGTGAATAAACTGAAGTCGCTACATCTGTACTAAAATCGCCTCCATTTTCAAAAGCTTTTGTTTGGAAAACCAATTTTAATTTTCCAGGCGCTTGACTTGTTATTTTTGGTTGAATAACCACTTTTGCTTTTCCAAAATCATCAACTTTTCCAGAAAATACGTTTACTTCTTCTGTACGGAACTTACGAACTTCATCATCAAAATCATATTTTTCATATTTTTTAAAACTTGTTTTTTGTTCTAAAAATTTTGCTTGCATTTCAACTTTTAAGTTCTTAGCAATTGCTCCGTGAAGCCATGTAACTTCTATATTTCCACTATTTAATTTATTGTTAGATAATTGCTTGTCGGCAAAACTATTTTTGATTTTTAAACGATTTGGTTTAATGGTTTCAATCTTAATACTTTTATAAAAATGGACACCTCCAATTGAAATTTTTGCTTCCCAATTTCCTGTTGGATCGCTATCTTTTGTAGCTAATTTAAATTTGTAATGATTCAAATTATTATATTTTTGAACCATTTGGTAACGCATTTTTCCTTGTGGATCACTAAGTTTAAAAGTAATTGGGTGCGATTTTTCTAATTTGCTTTCCACATCATTTAGCATGAAAGCCAAGTGTAAAGTGTCGCCTGGACGCCAAACGCCTCTTTCGCCATAAATGAAACCTTTTAATCCTTTTTGTAATTCTTCACCACTTACATCAAAATTACTCACTGATAACGATTGGCCTTCATCGAGTTTTACGTAAGTTGTGTTGTTGTCTTTGGTAACAATAGCAAAATAAGCATATTTCTTTAATTCTGTTTTAGCTATTCCGTCGTTATCAGTTGTTATTGTTCCTAAAAGTTGTTGTTGAAAATTATACAATTCTATTTTTGCACCTGCTACAGGATCAGTAGAAACGATATTATTTACAGCAAAAATATAGGAACCATTTTCGCCACGTTTTGCTATCACACCTAAGTCAGATGCAATAACATTTGTAAATATTTTATTGTTGTAATAATAGGAATCGGTACATGGATCTTCTCTTTCATACCAGTTGTATCCATCATAATAATAATCGTCATAATAATCATCATTGCTTCTTATTTCATCATCTTGTTCTTCGTTTTCCTCTGCTTCTACATAATTTGAAGCACATTTATAAAGCGAATATTTTCGTTTATAGGACATTTCAACACGATAAATTGCGCCAGGATTTGGAGTAATTATTTTTGATAAATCAATTGCATACGCATTCCATTTGCTTGAGTTTTGTAATTTATTTTTATTTAGTGCAATGGTTTTTTTAACAATTGGCTGAGCCACTTTTCTCAAATTTTGACCTCCATTTAGATCGTTGTCTTGTAAAAATTGAAGGATATTGTTTTCGTAAATTTGGTACACTTTAACATCAACAGCGCTCAAATTCACAGCTTCAAAGTTAATTTTCAAATTGTTAGAACTAGGTAAAATAGTACCACTTTTTATAAAACGTATTGCAGGTTTTGTTTGATCAAAAGTGACTTTTTCTGCAAAATTTTGTTTCATTTTGTAGCCGTCTTCGCTTTCTATTCCTTGAAAGACTTCTACTAAAAGTTCTCCTTTTAATGGTTCGTTAAAGAAAACTTTTAATAGATTTCCAGCAGTAGCAAAACGTAAATTTAGAGCCGATTCAACTTGAACCAAGCCGGAAAAATCTTGATTGCGATTTAAAGGATCTGTAAAGTTTAATAACAAAACTTGATTGTTGTCTTTCTCAACTTCGGCAGAAACAATTTTAAAGTTATTTTTTCCCGGTATATCATAAAGCATTTCTCCTTTTTGATCGATGTCAAAAGGATTTCCATCCCATGAAATTTTGATTTTACTATCTTCAACTTGTCTTTTAATACTATCAATTACAAATTTGTATTCTTTTTTATTGCTTAACTCTTTTACAAACTTAACTTTTACCGCTTTGTCTTCTTGATTTACTGAAATCAATTTTTTTGCAGTTTCAAAATCTAAATCATCACTAGAAGTAATTACCCCATTTAAATATTGATAATCTTTACTGTAGGATTGCAAATCATTTGTACTTACCATAAAATCTTGCTTTATGGTTTTTATAGTAAAGTTGAAATCTTTTAAATTACTAGGAACATCTTTTATCTTAGATAAATGAAGTGTAACTTGATATTCTTTATTTTGCTCTAGTTTTTTTTCTGGAATAAACGCAATAGTATTGTTAGACAATGCAACCACTTTTCCATTTATACTTGGATTAATAGTAAATAGATTTTCGTCTAACTCCTCGTTTTGAGACCATTCTTTTTTATTAAATGCTAATACCACTCTAATGTCGCTATTAGCAGATACTAATCCAGAACTGAAGTTTAAAATATATTCCTTAAATAATGAAAAATCAGAATTGAAATTTTTAGCATTTTTAGAGCAAGACCATGCTACAATTAATACAAATATTAATTGTAAGATTCGAGTTTTTTTCATGTGATAAGGAATTAGGAGTTAGTTTGTTTTGTTTCTCCATAAATTAGGAACAAAAACCGTGCAAATTTGTATAGTAAAGATAAAAATATTTTTTAAACTTAAAATTATCTCCTTTTTTTAAAAAATGCCTTCATTAAATCAGCACATTCTTTTTCTAAAACTCCCTTAACTACTTGGGTTTTAGGGTGTAATTGTGTTCCCATTTTTTTAAAACCGCGGTTTTCATCAGTAGCGCCATAAACAATTTTAGAAATTTGAGACCAATATAAAGCGCCAGCACACATTTGACAAGGTTCTAAAGTAACGTATAAGGTACAATCTTTTAAATATTTTCCTCCAATGAAATTTGCTGCGCTAGTTATGGCCTGCATTTCAGCATGAGCGGTAACATCATGTAGTAATTCGGTTAAATTATGTGTTCTCGCAATTACTCTATTATCAATTACAATAACAGCACCAACAGGAATTTCACCTTTCTCAAAAGCAATTTCTGCTTCTTGAAGGGCTTTTTTCATAAAATAGTCATCGGTGTATAAAGTAATCATAAAACAAAATTACATCATTTGGAATAATATTTGTAAAGATTTAGAAAACTATTAAATCATGAAAAAAATACACATTACAATTCCGTCACCTTGTAATGAGAATTGGGATACCATGCTGCCCGAAGAAAAAGGAAGGTTTTGCCAACTATGTACAAAAACGGTAATTGATTTTACCGATTATTCTGAGGAGGAAATCAATGCCTATTTTTCTAAAAATAAGGAGTCAAAAACGTGTGGTAGATTTAAGAAAGAACAATTAAGTGAAATTCAAATAAATATTCCTAAAACTATTATTTACCAACAAACTTCTTTTAGAAATATTTTTATTTTGGCATTATTTATATCGATGGGCACCACACTTTTTAGTTGTAAAGATCATGATGATAAATTGCATCCTGTAGATAAAATTGTATTGGTTGAAGATAGTTTGTCAAATTCTAATGATAGTGTTTTGTCAACTTCGGTTAACAATAAAGAAGATCATAGCACAAAAATAATTCACAAGCCAGCCCCGGCACTTCTTGGCGTAGTTGAGGTGCAACCTAAAGAAAAAGAATTTTTAATGGGCGATGTAATTCCGGAAACAGTGGATGCCCATCCCGATAAAGTTTATAGTCTTTATGAAGTTGAAAAAAAACCGCAATTTCCGGGTGGCGAAACAAAATTTAATCACTTTATTATTGAAAATTTATCGCTTACCGGATATACTGAACCAGAATTAATTCTTTTTCAATTTGTAATTACCACAGAAGGGAAATTAGAGGATGCTAAAATAATAAAGGGGAAAAATAATGAAGTAAATGATAAAATTATTAAGATGTTGCAGAATTCTCCTTTATGGACACCTGCAGAACTTAATGGAGAAAAAGTTAAGGTAAAGATGACATATCCTATTCGTATAAAATCGCAATAATCTAAAACAAAAGCTTAAATTTGCTTTTTATTATGAACGGCAAATTACTTTCACAAATTAATAACCCAACTGATTTAAGGAAACTTCCTGAAAATCAATTACCTCAATTAGCCAAAGAATTGAGAGACTTTATCATTGATATTGTTTCCAAGAAAGAAGGGCATTTGGGAGCTAGTTTGGGTGTTGTGGAATTGACGATTGCACTTCATTATGTTTTCAATACACCAGAAGATTTACTGGTTTGGGATGTTGGTCATCAAGCTTACGGACATAAAATTCTAACCGAAAGACGTGCTATTTTCCATACCAATAGAGAATTAAATGGGATTTCGGGTTTTCCTAAGCGAAGTGAAAGTGTTTATGATACGTTTGGTGTTGGGCATTCTTCAACTTCAATTTCGGCTGCTTTGGGAATGGCATTAGCATCACAATTGAAAGGAGAAATCAACAAACAACATATTGCGGTAATTGGAGATGCTTCGATTGCAAGTGGAATGGCTTTTGAAGGTTTAAATCATGCAGGAGTTACGGATGCCAATTTATTAGTAATTTTAAATGATAATGCTATTGGAATTGACCCAAGTATTGGTGCTTTAAAAGATTATTTGACAGCAGTTAAAGAAGGAAAAAATCCAAAACAAAATAACATCATCAAATCCTTGAATTTTGATTATTCAGGTCCAATTGATGGGCATGATTTACCCAAATTAATTTCGGAATTAGAACGATTAAAATCTGTAAAAGGTCCTAAATTCCTTCATGTAATTACTACAAAAGGGAAAGGTTTGCAATTAGCAGAGGAAGATCAAGTAAAATATCATGCTCCTGGAAAATTTGATGCCGAAACAGGTAAAATTCACCCGAAAGATGAATCGCATTTACCTCCAAAATTTCAAGATGTTTTCGGACATACTTTAGTGGAATTGGCAAAACAAAATGAAAGAATCATTGGAATAACACCGGCAATGCCAACAGGAAGTTCAATGAAATATATGATGGAAGCTTTTCCAAAACGCGCAATTGACGTCGGAATTGCTGAGCAACACGCAGTAACTCTTGCTGCTGGAATGGCTACACAAGGAATGGTGGTTTTTTGCAATATTTATTCGACTTTCTTACAACGAGCTTACGATCAAGTAATTCATGATGTGGCTTTGCAAAATTTACCCGTTATTTTTTGTTTGGATAGGGCAGGCTTAGTAGGAGAGGATGGAGCAACACATCACGGTGTTTTTGATATTGCTTATTTAAATTGTATTCCTAATATGATTATTGCTGCACCAAAAGATGAAATTGAATTGCGAAATATCATGTTTACGGCATCAGAAGGATTACAACATCCAATTGCAATTCGTTATCCTAGAGGAAGAGGCGAAAATGTAAATTGGATTCAATCATTTGAAAAAATAGAAATAGGAGTAGTAAATCAACTTCAAAAAGGATCAAAAGTTGCTATTTTATCTACGGGCACCATTGGGAATAATGTTACAAAAGCATTACAGGAGGTTGAACAACCTAACTTGTTTTCACATTATCATTTTCCTTTTATCAAACCTTTAGATGTTGAAAATCTTAAGACAATTTTACAGTCGTACTCACATGTTATTACTTTAGAGGATGGTGTAATAACGGGAGGTTTTGGAGAGCAAATAAGTAAGGTTGTTGCAACTCATAAATTAAACATAGCTATTCAAAATTTAGGTATTCCAGATTCATTTATTGAACATGGAACAGTTTTTGAGTTACAAGAACTTTGCAAAATTAACGTTAAAAGCATTATACAATTATTAAATACATATTAAGATGTTTAAAAAGGGAACTTTATTTGGATTGTTATTTTTTGTTTATCAACTTGGATTTAGTCAAATAGTTAAAACCGAATTACCCGATACTATTTCGTATTGGGCTAAAGAAAACAAAGTTGGGTTAGATATTTCTCAAATTACCTTTGTGAACTGGAATGCAGGGGGAAATAATTCGATTTCAGGTCTTGTGAAAGGTCAATTTGTCAGAACCTATACAAAAGATAATATCAACTGGAAAAATGAGTTGATTATGCGTTATGGAATTAACAAACAAGAAAGTCAAGAAGTTAGAAAAACAGATGATCAGTTTTTATTTAACTCTACTTTTGGATATAAAAGAGATTCGATTTCCAATTGGTATTATGCGGGTAAATTTAGTTTCAATACTCAGTTTGCCAATGGTTATTCTTATCCAAATACGGATTTGGCTATATCTAAACCTTTTGCTCCGGCATACACCTTTTTAGGAATTGGTGCCGAATATTCTAGAAAAGATTTGAATTTAAACTTGTATTTATCTCCATTAACTCAAAAAACAACTATGGTTTTTGACCAAAGATTAGCTAATCAAGGTGCATTTGGAGTGGACAAAGCTGTGTATGATGAATTTGGAGTTTTATTAAGAGAAGGGAAGAATATTAGAAACGAAATAGGAATATTAATTACTAATCAATGGAAAAAAGAGATTTTTAAGAATATTAATTTTGAACATAGAGTTTCTTTGTATACCGATTATATCAATAATTTTGGAAATGTTGATGTGGATTGGCAATTACAACTAGATATGACTGTTAATCAATATGTGAAAGCAAATATAGGAACTCACATTCTTTATGATGACGATATTAAATCAAAAGAAGAAGAAGGTGGTGTACAGGTTGTAAAAGGACCTAAGATCCAATTAAAACAATTATTAGGAGTAGGAGTAGTTTATCAATTTTAATGAAATTATTTTCATTTTTATTTGATATATATATTCGAATATCTATATTTGCACTCCAATTATCGCGGGTATGGTGAAATTGGTAGACACGCCAGACTTAGGATCTGGTGCCGCAAGGTGTGAAGGTTCGAGTCCTTTTACCCGCACTTGAAAAGGTTTAAAGTTATTGAATTCAATACTTTAAGCCTTTTTTGTTTTATTTTTTTTCTGTTTATTTTAGATTTTTATTTTAATTAAAAAATGAAAAGTTTTTTTCTCTTTATAGTTTTATTACCACTTATTGGTTGTACACAAAATAAGCGTGATTACAGTTGCATAGACAATAATATTAATAATCTTTTTAACACTTATTACAATGATAAAAAATTCAATTATTTTGACACTATAAAAAAAATTGAAAAAAGAATGATTATTGATAAAATACTTACTTCATCAGATTATAAAGGTTATTCTACTTTAATTAAAAATCAAGAAGATTTATTAGATGAAAGAAAAATTAAGACTTTTAAAAAAATAAAATCCTACTCAAACTTTTTTAGTCACGTGAATAGTTCTTCTATGACTTTTTTAATACTGACAGAGTGTTGTGAATGTGACAAAGTAATTTACAACTCAAAAATTGATATTTACGATTCTATGAAGTTAGATGGTGGATTCCCTACAAAAGATAATTTATTAAAAGTTTTAGAAGTTACAAATTTTAAAAATGAGGAAGAACGATTAATCTTATTAAATTTTATATACCTTAACATTATGTCAATTGTTGATGGAGGTGTTTTGTCAATTGAAAAATCACCTGAAATAAATTTTGGCAATGATTAAACTTCGCTCTCGCGAGAATCCCGACCGCTCGGATATGTTCAACGGTCGATAGCGCGGAAATGCTTTCCGTGCCTACAAAGTAAATAAAAGAATTAGCAAATTAGTTCGCAAAAAATTAAACGGCATTGCTATATGATTCAGAAATGCCGTTTTTTAAAAACTTGTCATTCATTTTTTTACTTTTTATTTTATTGATTTTCATTTTAAGTAATAAAAAATAAAACCACTTCAATTGAAGTGGTTTTATCATTTTAACTAACAATAAATTTATTCCTTTAACATTTTCTGTGTTTGGCTTATACCATTTATATCGGTTATCTTAACTAAATATAGACCAGTTTCAAGATTTGAGCTATCTATTTGCTGGTTTTTAGTTACATTATTGTAAGTGTTCACTAATTGCCCTGCAATGTTGTAGATTTCTATTTTTTCAGCATCTTGAGAAATAGCAAAGCTGTTTTTTGAAGGATTTGGATAAATAGAAATGGTGTTTTGGATAGTTTCAAAATCATTTGATGATAGAGTAGAAGGTTGGTTACCAAAAACTCTAAATCTTCCAGAATTCACACTAATAACATCTGTTGGATTGTTTATCACCACTGGAGCATTATTGTTCATTAAATCATACCATGTCATTGGGTAAGTGTAAACATCTGTTGGGAAACTTGGATTAATAGTTAAGTTAGCCACAGAAAAATTAGCAATTACCACTACATTTCTTAATTGTGACGTAGGTATGCTATTGTCATAGATATAAATACGTTGTTTTACATTATTAGCATCAGGACTTATGGCATGATCTCCCATAAAAACAGGTTCCGTAGTTTTAAGCTTAATCATTTTTGACCAGTCACTCAAGATAGAAGTTCTTCTTGGGTCAGCTAACCAATTTTCTGTCCATTGTACTTGTTCTTTGGTATCTAATTTACAATCTCCTGGGAAAAATGAACTCTCATCGTTAACTGTTCCGTTTGAACAAGTATAGATGGATTGATTGTTTCCAAGTTCACCAAAGTGCCAAATCATTTTTGGTCCAGGCACTAAAATACTTGTAGCTCCAATTGCTCCCATTCGGTTTAAAGCATTAGTTAAATTTCCATTTACTGGAAAAGCTCCTGCTCCATTTCCATAGGTAATTGCTTCATACATCATTCTGTCTTTGTCATGACTTTCAGGATATCCAATAAGTCTTTTTCCTGTAAATCCACGACTTGTATGCGACATTCTAGAAATGTTTTGTGTTGCATAACCCATAGCCAATTCTTTATATTGGGTATACATTTCTCCCCACATCATGATTCCTTTACCTTCTCCAATTCTGTAATTAGCCCATTGTTGCTCTTCACCATCAGTACCTAAATGTTCAAATATTACGTAATGATCGTTATCTAAAGACCAGCAATAATCTGCATAGTCTTTTAATACATCTACACGGTCTTGTTGATATGCATTTGTACATGCATCATCACCACCACTACAGTTTTGAGTAAAACCTTTAGTTAAATCCCATCTAAAACCATCAATTTTGAATTCTTCAATCCAATATTTTACTGTTTGTTTTACATAATCACGAGTTAGAGTAGAAGAATGATTAAAATCATCCCCAACACTATAACTATGTCTTGCTGTTGTATTAAAATATGGATTATCCGATGCAGGTCCGCCCCAACCATCACCATCAGGGTCGTTCATCCACATACGCACCATTGGGTTTCTACCAAATGCATGGTTAAATGCAATATCAAGTATAACTGCAATTCCATTTTGATGGCATAAATCAACTAATTCCTTAAATTTTTCTGGAGTTCCATAAAATTTATCTAATGCCATATGGAAAGCTGTATTGTATCCCCAGCTCTCATTGCCTTCAAATTCCATGATTGGCATTAATTGGATAGCATTAATACCTAAATCTTTAAAATATTGTATTCTATCTATTACATCTTGAAAATTTCTATCAGCATCAAAATCACGGATAAGCAATTCATATACAACTAATTTGTCTTTGTTTGGTTTAGTGAAATTTGTTACTTGCCAATTATAAGGAGTTGTACCTGTTTTGAACCATGTAACTTCGCGTTCTTGCCCTGTTGGATAAGCAGGTAAGTTTGGAAAAGTTGTACTTGGAATCCATGGGTCATCATATGGCGATAGTACCAATTTAGAGCAAGGATCTGCTACTTTTACTAAAACAGGAGAATTTGCAATAGGAGTTTGATCTACAACCCAGTATTGATAGGTGTTGTCAGCTCCTGGAGTTAATCCAGTAAGTTCTAACCAAAATTTATTAGAACTTGGATCTTTTTTCATGGCAAAAGTAGCATCTGGCATATAATTGTTGAAACTACCTGCAACATAAACAAAATCTTTTCCAGGTGCTTCTAAAACTAAAGTTGCTTTTGTGTTATCAGATGGGTTATAGTTAATACCATTTACTAATCCGCTTGGGATTGCTTGAGCCGTACTACCTGGATTTACAATAACTGAAAATCTTCGAGTAATAGTAGTAGCACCAAGTGTAACTTCTAGTTCGTAATTTGTATTAGAAGTGATATTAGTATGATTAAATGAATAGCTTGAAGTAACATTTGTATTAATGCTAGTTCCATTTGCTTTTAAATTATAACTTGCATTTCCACCTGTATTTGTTGCAGAAATAGAAAGATTTCCACCTGAGTTAATAATGGTACTACTATTGATAGCTGGTGAAGTTAAATTAACTTGAAAAGTACCTACATTAAATATGAAATCTCCACAAGATGGAGGTAGTTTTAAAGTTTGACTTCCATTGGCATTTCTAAATACCATTCCTAATTTAGTGGCATTTGCCTCTTGTGTGGCATTTAAACCAAAATAGGTACTAGGCGTAAGAGTTATACTCCATGTGCCATCTCCGTTATTAGTCATTAATCCGACTGAATCATCCTGACCCCAATTTCCAACAACAGAAAAACCAAAAGCATTAGTATCGTCACCAATTCCAGCATGCATATAAACTTTTGCGGGCGAAGTTCCCATTTGGTTACATGATTGAGCTGCAGTCGAGACAGTGATAGTAATTTGATCATTAGCATTAAAGCTACTAGGTGTAATTGTTACTTGCGCTTGAACACAAAATCCAATTAATAGGGATAAAATAAAAAGTACTTGTTTTTTCATAGCGTTTCAATTTAAAAAAAGGCTGTCAGGTTAAGGACAGCCTTTTTAGTATAATATAATTTTTTTATAGAGCAATCAACTCGAAAGTGTATCTTCTAGGATTAGATAAATCTAATATTACTTTATAGTTTCCGGCAGGACCATCAAAAGTTAAATCTCCTCCATCCACTAAATATCCATCAGCATTTACAGTTCCTAAATCAAAACCATTACTCCATGCGTTATTTCCTCTAAATTTGAATGCTCCTGGAACTAATGCAATACTAGCTAATTCTAGTTTTCCAGTAGCAGGGTTGTATGTTAAATCTGTGTCAGAATCCCACCCAGTTGGAGTAGCTGCACCAATGATTCCCCAACTTACTGGATCTGCAGAGTAAGTTAATGTTTCAGGATTAGCTTTAACTCTGTAATAACCTGTAGTTGCAGTACAGTTTGTAGGTGAACCTTGAGATAATACTCCAGAAAAAGTTCCATCATCACCCCAATCAGTATTACCCCAATTGTAGTTTCCCGTAGCATCAGGAGCAACAAATTTGAAGTCACCATCTAACCAAACATATCCTTCATAATCTGTTTGACCAAAAGCAGAAGCTGCAATTCTTGGCGCTGATGGTGGACTCCATCCTTGGTGATTTCCAGGTACAGATAATTTTGGAAGATCTGTAGAGTATGGAGTTACTAAATAATTGATAGTATTAGAGTACTGTACCTCGCTACTTTGAGCACCTACAGAAGCTTTTATTCTAATGTCAATTGAACCTTGTGAAAATGGAGTTAATCCAACGGTTACAACTGCGCTATTTAATACATCAGATGTTATTGTAACATATGTATTAGTGGTACTTGTTAATACTAAAGGATTATCAAACTCATCCCCAGTTTTGTCGATTTCTACTTCATATGTAATTTCAGTAGGAGTAGTTCCATAATTTGCATCTTCCCAAGATAAAGTTAATCCAGGGTTTAATGGAGTGGTTACATCTAATGATACTTCGTCTCCAGACGTTGGTGTAAGAATTTCAAATGAACCTTCTGGAGTTAAGAATAATAAATCTTGTTCATCTTCGCAAGATATCAAACTTGCTACTAAAGCAATTGATAAAAATGATTTTACTATATTTTTCATATTTAATTTTTTTTGATTAATAACCTGTGTTTTGAGTTAAATTAGGATTTGAAGCTAAAGTTGCTGGGTGAAGTGGGAACACTTTCATGTGTTGAGGTAAGGCAATACCGTTTACTCCATTACCTTTCCAAGCCCAGTTATAACTTCCACCTGTAAATTTATTAAATCTGATCAAGTCTTGTCTTCTATGTCCTTCCCAGTGTAATTCTCTAGCTCTTTCGTCAAGAATAAAGTTTAAAGTTAAATCAGATTGAGAAATGTTAGCAGCAGTAGAACCGCTATTTGCTCTTTCGCGTAATAAATTAACGTAGTTTGTAGCTTGAGATAAACTTGCGTTTGAAGCACCTCTAACTGCACATTCTGCATACATTAAATATACATCGGCAAATCTGAAAAGCGGGAAATCTGTATCTGCAAAAGTAGAATTAGAACCATCAATACCCGTTGATGTTTTATTAGAATATTTAAATAAAATATAACCTTGGTCACGATCAGATACGTTTGTAATTTCAATATTTCTTGAACCAGAAATAATATTATTACGTTGGTCATTATTAAATTCAGAACCATTAAATTTTTCAACGAATTGTTTTCTTAATCTAATAGCACCACCCCAACCTTGAATGCCCATATCAGCACCATTTTGTTCTAAAGAGCCTACTTGTCCATTAATAATAACAGTTGTTGGTCCGTAATTTTGAGTTCTAACACCATCAGATTGGATACCAAAGATTAATTCAGGTGAAATATGATTATCCGCTGTAAAATTGTTTTTGTAGATAGGATTTAATGTATAACCAGAATTTATAAGCTCTGTACATTGAGCAGCACATTCGTTATATTTTGGAGTTCCAATGTACACTTCTGCATTTAGATAAATTTTAGCTAATAACATTCTAGCAAAACCTTGGTCTAATCTACCATATTCATTAGTTCTAGGAGCTTTTAAATTTGGTAAAATATCTAATAACTCAGTTTCAATATAATCAAATAATTGAGTTCTGTTGTATTCTGGACCAGCTACACCTATAGCATCATTTTCTGTATTGAAGGCTGCTTTTCCAAAGAAGTCCATTAAGTGATAATATGCTAAAGCACGTAATGCTCTTGCTTCTTCTCTATAGATAGCAATTTCTGCTTGTTCTGAAGCGCTAATTCCTCTAGCATTTAGTTTATCAGGTGTTGATTGTCTCAAGAATTCATTAGCTAATGCAACTTGTAACATTGCACGGCTAAACATTCCTCTGAAAAATGGATTAGATGCATCCCAAATATTTCTTTGTAATTCTCTAACTCCAATATCATTACCACCTTCGTACGACCAAATAGCTTCGTCAGTAGTTAGGTTATTAAGATACCAAACCACACGTCCATATTGACTAAATCCAGCATCAATTCCTCCTAAATTTGAAGAAAATGCTCCTGTGGTACTTGTAAGAGATAAATTTCCATAAATACCTGCAATGGCATTTGTATAGGCTCCTGGCTGTGAGTAAAATGCTTCCTCGTCAAGGCGAAGAGGATCATTAGGCTCTACTTCTAAGTCACTCGTACATGAGTTAAAACTCAAAGAGATGAATAAAAGTGTTAAGATTTGACTTATTTTTTTCATTTTCACAATTTTTAAAATTTGATGTTAGCTCCAAATAGAATTTGTCTTTGTCTTGGATATATCGTTTGATCGTTACCTCCTGAGAATTCAGGATCTAATCCAGAATATTTAGTTATAATAAATGGATTTTGAACACCTGTGAATAATCGTAAAGAAGCTTTACCTTCTAACCATTTTGGGAAGGTGTAACCAATGTTAACATAATCCATTCTTAAAAACGAACCGTTTTCTACAAATAAATCAGATAATACTTGTCCAACTCCTGGTGTTTGGAAATTATAATCAAGAACAGATGATGGAAGGTTTTGTAATTCTCCATTCAATATTTGATTGTAATACGATGAACGAGATTTTACTACATTTAATATTCTATTTCCAAAACTTGCTCTTAAGTTAAAACCTAAGTCAAAATTTTTGTAGTTAAAACTAGTTGAGAAACCTAATACTAAATCTGGATCAATATTTTTGTATATGTAACGGTCACTGTTGTTAACAATTCCATCACCATTTAAATCTGCAAATGCTCCTTCAATTGGCATTCCGCTTGAATCATATAATTGTTTAAACACATAGAATGAGTTAGGTGTAAAACCTTCTTGCATAATTTGAGATTCTGTACCCACACCAATGTTTCCTACAAAAATTGGCACACCACCAGCAATTTCATCAATTCTTCTTTCGAATTTTGACGCATTGAAATTCACATTCCAATTTAGGTTTTCTTGTTTAATTACATCATAATTAACATTTAATTCAAAACCTTTAACGCTCATGCTACCAATGTTTTGAGCACCTTCGTTTGTAAAGTTACTACCATCAGCAAAAGGAGCTACTTGGAATAAGTCATTAGAAACTTTGTAAAATACATCTAAACTACCATTTAAACGATTGTCTTTGATTCCAAAATCAATACCCGCATTGTAAGTAGTTGTCTCTTCCCATTTTAGGTTTGGATTATAACCACCTGGTTGTGCAACGTTGAAATAATTGTTTCCAAATGCATATTGAGAATTTTGGTCTCCTAAGAAATATTGTGGTAAATAAAATAATCCAGCTCCAATATCTTGTTGACCTGTGATACCCCATCCAGCTCTTAATTTTAACTCACTAATAGTTTTGTTGTCTTTAAGAAAATCTTCATTTACTTTCCACGCAACAGATGCTGCAGGGAAATTACCCCATCTATTTGCATCAGAGAATCTAGATGTACCATCTCTTCTGTAACTAACAGTTAATAAATATTTATTTTTATAGGAGAAATTTGTTCTACCAAAGAAACCAACATAAACAATATCGTCACTTACAAAATATTGAGGTACATCATCAGCATTGTTTTGGTTTCTTGTAGTATAACCATTTGCTTCGAAGATTTGGTAAGAATAACCACCTGTAATATCAAAAGTTAAATCATTAATAGTTTTGTTGTAAACTAAATATGAGTCTAATAATTTATTAGTGCTTACTCCATCAGAGTAACTATTATTACCAATTAGTACATTTTGTCTAATTGGAGATGTTCTTGCCGTTGCAGGAGTGAAATTTTTACTGTATCCTTCATCTCTATCAAAACCAAAATTAGTTACTAAACGAAGTTCTGGTAAAAAGTGGAATTTGTAATCTACTTCAAAATTTCCAAAAAGTTTTCTGTTTACACTTCTATTATTTGTTTGAAGCAATTGAGCAACAGGGTTTGCAGTAGCAATAGTTGCAAAATCATTAACTGTTGGACCATCTCTAAATTCGAAGAAGCCATCAAATGGAGATGTTGGATCGTAAACAGGTTGTGTTGGATCCATTGCAATTGCACCACCTTCAACACCTGGAGCATTTCTTCTTTGAGTGTTTGTATAGTTAACAGATAATCTAGTTTTTAAGTGATTATTAAAGAAGGAAGGATTTAAGTTTAATGAAACATTATTACGATTCATATAATCTGTTAATCTTAAACCTTCTTGGTAAGTATTTCCTATGGTTAATCTAGTAGGTAGGAAGCCTAAAAAGTTACCTCTAACACTTAAATTATTATCAATATAGTCAGTACGTCTGTAGATTTCTTCTTGCCAGTCAGTATTAGCGTCTCCCATTTTGTCTCTAATACTTTGATTAAAAGCAGAATCTGCAATACCAGGTCCAACAGGATAAAGATTATTAACAACTTGTCTAAATTGATCAGCAGATAAAACATCAATTTTATTTACTTTTTGACCTGTACCATATTGTACATTATAATCTACTTGTAATTCTTTCGAACCTTTTTTAGTAGTAATTATGATTACTCCATTAGATGCTCTTGTTCCATATATAGCAGTTGCAGAAGCATCTTTTAATATTGTGAAACTTTCTACATCGCTAGGATTTAAAGTTGCTAAAACTCTAGAATCCATTGGTAGACCGTCCAAAACAACTAATGGGTCGTTATTTGCTAACAATGAAGATCCACCTCTAATTCTGATTGTTGGTACAGATCCTGGAGAACCACCATTAGAATTAATAGTTACACCGGCAACTTTACCAGTTAATAAATTGTCAACTGTAACATTTGCTCCTTTATTAAAGTCTTTTGAGCTAATTGTGCTAACAGAACCTGTTGCATCTTTCTTTTTTACAGTTCCGTAACCAATTACAACAACATCTTTTAATTCCTGAGAATCCTCTTGAAGAGTAATAATGATATTGTCTTGGTTATTGAATGTGATTTTTTGGTCTTTAAAACCAACATAAGAGATTGTAATTACATCTCCTGATTTTACATTGGAAATTGTGAATTTTCCATCAAAATCAGTGGTAGTACCATTGCTTGTTCCTTCTACAATAACGTTTGCTCCAGGTAGCGGACTTGAATTAGTCCCATCTAGTACAGTACCTTTTAACGTACTTTGTGCTAGAATTCCAAATGGCAACATTAATAAGAAAAATAACAGCTTTTTTTGCAGTGTTTTCATACAAATTGTTTAGATTAGATTGTTTTTTAATAGCTTATAAATTCACTTCTAATGTTAAATTTATGTAAAAAATGGATAAAAAAAAACCACTGCTTGCGAAAAGCGTCCCGAAAACGTTTTCGTGTTGAAAACTTTATTATTTTGACAGCAATTTTGACTAAAAATTACAATACTTTGAAAAAAAATACTACTTTTAAAACATATTAATATTTTGTCTTATTATAATGAGAAAAAAAGTTACCTTAAAACAAATTGCAAAAGAGCTAGATGTTTCCATTTCAACAGTCTCAAAATCGTTAAGAGATAGTCATGAAATAAGTGAGGATACTCGTTTAAAGGTTCAAGCTTTTGCTAAGTTATATAATTACAAACCAAATAATATTGCACTTAGTTTAAAAAACAAAAAAACGAAAACCATTGGGATTATTATTCCCGAAATTGTTCACCATTTTTTTGCAACAGTAATTAGCGGTATTGAACAAGTAGCTAACGAAAAAGGATATAATGTAATTGTCTGTTTGTCAGATGAATCTTTTGATAAAGAGGTAATTAATATGGAACTTTTAGCTAACGGAAGTACAGATGGTTTTATTATGTCTTTGTCTAAAGAAACCCAACAAAAAAAGGATTTCCATCACATTCAAGAAATAATTAGTCAAGGAATGCCAGTGGTAATGTTTGATAGGGTTACAAATGATGTTTTTTGCGATAAGGTTATAATTGACGATCAAGAAGCTGCCTTTAATGCAGTTCAGTTTTTTATTGACAATGGATTTAAAAAAATTGGTCTTATTACCACTGTAGATTATGTAAGTGTAGGGAAATTAAGAACTGATGGGTATAAAAAAGCTCTCGTTGCAAATAATATTCCAATTGATGAAGATTTAATTGTAAAGATTGAGGATATTGAAAATTGTTCAATTAAAATTGAAAATCTGTTATCTAATATAAAATGCGATGCAATTTTTGCTGTTAACGAATTATTTGCAGTAACTGCGATTAAAATAGCAGCCAAAAATAATTTAAAAGTTCCAGAGGATCTTTCGGTAATTGGTTTTACCGATGGTATAATTTCACAGTTTTCAACACCAAGTATTTCAACTGTGAGCCAAAACGGAATAAAAATGGGAAGAAAAGCTGCTCAAATGTTGATAGATCGATTGGAATTAGAAGATGAAGAAGATGAGCAATACAAAACTGAAATTATTGAAACTAACTTAATAATTAGAGAATCTACTACAACGAAATAGTTTGTTTTAAACTGCTGATATACAAAATATTATAAAAAAAGAATCTGAATAATTGAGGTGATTTTTTTATGATATTTTTTGTTTTATTAAAAATAATATATTTAAATTTACAAAATCAAAGCTTATATCTTCACTTCTAAAACATAAGTTTTGATAAGCATAATAAACGCTTATCGATTTATTAATCAATAAATTACGATAATGGAAAAGCGTAAATTAGGTTTCTGGGAAATTTGGAACATGAGTTTCGGTTTTTTGGGAATCCAAATGGGTTTTGCCCTACAAAATGCAAACGCAAGTAGAATTCTTCAACTTTTTGGTGCCGATGTGCATGAATTATCATGGTTTTGGATAATTGCTCCTTTAATGGGTTTAATTGTGCAGCCTATAATTGGACATTATAGTGATAATACTTGGTCAAGATTTGGAAGAAGAAAACCTTATTTCTTAACAGGAGCTATTTTAGCATCAGTTGGTTTAATTTTAATGCCTCAAGCTGAAATTTTTATTGCCTTCATGCCTGCTCTTTGGGTGGGGGCTGGAATGTTAATGATTATGGATGCTTCTTTTAATATCGCTATGGAACCTTTCCGTGCTTTAGTAGGAGATAATTTAAGAGCAGACCAACATACATTAGGTTTCAGTGTTCAAACTGCTTTAATTGGAATAGGTGCCGTGGTAGGATCATGGTTGCCTTATGTTTTAACTAATTGGTTTGGAATTAGTAATCAACCTTCAGAAACTTCTGCTGTTCCACTAAACTTAATTTATTCTTTTATCATTGGAGCAATTATTTTAGTCGCTTCCATTTTAGTTACCATTTTCACAACTAAAGAATATTCTCCAGAAGAATTAGAGCAATTTAGAGACGAAAAAGAGCATAAAGAAGCTGTTGGAGAAACCAAAGAAGCTAAACTTTCAGATGTATTTTCAGATTTCGCAAAAATGCCAGATACTATGCGTCAACTAAGTTGGGTACAATTCTTTTCTTGGTTTGGATTGTTTGGAATGTGGGTTTTTACAACTCCAGCAATTGCTCAGCACATTTATGGTTTGTCGATTGATGATACGAAAAGTCAAGAATTTCAATCTGCTGGAGATTGGGTAGGAATTATTTTCGGAGTTTATAATGCAGTTTCTGCTGTAGTAGCATTTGCGTTGCCTTACATCGCAAAACAAATTGGACGAAGAAAAACACACGCACTTTCTTTAGTTTTAGGTGGAATCGGATTAATCTCGATGTATTTTATGCCAAATAAAGAAGCATTAATCTTCTCAATGGTTTTAGTCGGATTTGCTTGGGCAAGCATTTTGGCTATGCCTTATGCTATTTTGGCGGGCTCCATTCAACCTAAAAAAATGGGTGTTTACATGGGAATTTTCAACTTCTTTATTGTAATTCCACAAATTATTAATGCTTTAATTGGTGGTCCTTTAGTGAAATACGTTTATAACGATCATGCTATTTATGCTATCGTGATGAGTGGTGTAAGTTTCCTATTGGCTGCCCTTTTGGTATTAAAAGTTAAAGATCAAAAAGATATTTAGACCATGAAAAAAGCATTCATATTCGACCTTGACGGCGTAATTGTTGACACGGCTAAATATCATTTTTTAGCTTGGCAAAAGTTGGCCAACCAATTAGGAATCGAATTTACGCACGAACATAACGAAGGTTTAAAAGGCGTGAGCCGTGTTCGTTCGTTAGATATTATTTTAGAATTGGGAAATGTTCAAGCTTCCCAAGAAGATAAAAATCAATGGTTGGTTCAAAAAAATGAAGAATACCTTTCCTATTTAGTAGACATGGACGAAAGTGAAATTCTTCCAGGTGTACTAAAAGTATTGGAATATCTGAAAAGTAAAAACCAATTCATTGCTTTGGGTTCGGCAAGTAAAAACGCGCGACCTATTTTAGAAAAAACCAATATCATGCACTTTTTTGATGCTATTGTTGACGGGAATGACGTTTCAAACGCAAAACCTGATCCAGAAGTTTTTTTAAGAGCAGCTCAATTGGTTGGAGTTTCAAATGAAAACGCTATCGTTTTTGAAGATTCAGTAGCGGGAATTCAAGCGGCTAATATTGCCAACATGATAAGTGTAGGAATTGGTGATGCATCTGTCTTACACGAAGCAAAGTACAATTTTAAAGATTTCACCTTTATGGATGAAGCCTTTTTATCGCAATTAATTGGTTAAGAAATTGACTAATTGACACATTAACAAAATTGACATATTACAAAAATGAATCAAGATTATATACAACCCGACAATTGGTCGATTATTGAAGAAGGATTTGATGCAGAGCGAGTTAAATCTTCTGAAAGTTTATTTAGTATCGGAAACGGTGCTATGGGGCAACGCGCTAATTTTGAAGAACACTATTCAGGCAAAACGTTTCAAGGAAGCTACATTGCCGGAATTTATTATCCCGATAAAACAAAAGTAGGTTGGTGGAAAAACGGTTATCCTGAATATTTCGCTAAAGTATTAAATGCACCAAATTGGATTGGAATTGACATCGAAATCAATGGCGAAAATTTAGATTTAGCCAAATGTCAGTCGGTTTCAAATTTCCGTCGTGAGTTGAACATGAAAGAAGGAATTTATTATCGTTCTTTTAATGCCACTTTAGCAAACGGAACAGAAATCGCTGTTAAAGTACAACGATTCCTATCATTGGATTTAGATGAAGTTGGGGTTATCAACTACGAAATCACCGCTTTAAATTCGGATGCAAAAATTGTTTTCAAACCTTATGTTGACGCTGGAGTTCACAACGAAGATGCCAATTGGGAAGAAAAATTTTGGGAACCAATTAGTGTAAAGCATTCTGGGAACGATGCATTTGTTACAGCAAGAACCTTTAAGACACATTTTACGGCAACAACTTTTATGCAAAATAGCATTCTGTTAGAAGGTTCTAATCTGAGTGTAGCTCCTGTAAGTCTTGACGAAACAAAAGAAAGAATTCAATTTTGCTATCAAGTAGCCGTTACAAAAGGACAAACAGCTAGTATTCAAAAAATTGGAGGTTATGCTGTTTCAATGAATCATGAAAATACTATCATTGGAGCAAAAAATAGTATTGCAAAAGCATTAGAAATTGGAGTTTCACAATTAACTGAAAACCAAAAAGAAGCTTGGGCAAAAATTTGGGAAATGAGCGATATTACAATTGATGGCGATGTAAAAGCGCAGCAAGGAATTCGTTTCAATATTTTCCAATTGAATCAAACCTATTTAGGAAAAGATTCTAGATTAAATATTGGTCCAAAAGGATTTACTGGTGAAAAATACGGAGGTTCTACTTATTGGGATACCGAAGCCTATTGTATTCCTTTTTATATGGCTACCAAAGACCAACAAGTTGCTCGAAACTTATTAGCGTATCGATACAATCAATTGGATAAAGCGATTGAAAATGCCGAAAAATTAGGTTTCAAAAATGGTGCAGCTTTGTATCCTATGGTAACGATGAATGGTGAAGAATGTCACAACGAATGGGAAATTACTTTCGAGGAAATTCACAGAAATGGTGCCATCGCTTTCGCTATTTATAACTATTACCGATTTACAGGCGATTATTCCTATATTCCAGAAAAAGGCTTAGAAGTTTTAATCGGAATTGCGCGTTTTTGGCATCAAAGAGCTACTTTTTCAACGTACAGAAATCAATATGTAATTCTCGGTGTTACGGGACCAAATGAATACGAAAATAACGTAAACAACAATTGGTACACAAATTACATAGCAAAATGGTGTATTGATTACACTGTTGAGCAAATCAATAAAATTGAAAACGAATATCCATCGGATTATACCCGAATCATGAATAAAGTGAAATTATCACAAGCCGAAATTTCAGCTATGAAAAAAGTGGCAGATAATATGTATTTCCCATATTCAGAAGAACATGGCGTATATCTACAACAAGATGGTTTCCTAGATAAAGAATTAATTACTGTTGCCGATTTAGATAAATCGCAACGACCAATCAATCAAAAATGGTCTTGGGATCGAATTTTACGTTCTCCATATATTAAACAAGCCGATACTTTACAAGGATTCTATTTCTTCGAAGATCATTTTACCAAAGAACAGTTAGAAAAACATTTCGATTTTTACGAACCGTTTACCGTTCACGAAAGTTCGCTTTCACCTTGCGTGCATTCGATTCAAGCCGCTGTTTTGGGCAGAATGGAACAAGCGTATACATTTTATTTAAGAACTTCACGTTTGGACTTAGACGATTACAACAAAGAAGTGGAAGAAGGTTTACACATTACTTCAATGGCGGGAACTTGGATGAGTATCGTTGAAGGATTTGGTGGAATGCGCGTTAGAAATAACCAATTGCATTTTGAACCAAAAATTCCAGCGCAATGGAAAGGTTATTCATTCAAAGTGAATTTCAGAAATGCCATTGTAAAAGTAGAAGTAAAACAAGAAGGATCAAACGTTTCTATTGAAGGAAATTCGGATGTGGAAGTGTTTGTAAATGGTGAATCGCAATTAATTAAATAGTAAGACATGAAATCGCCATTAAAAAAAAGTTTGCATAAGCAAACACTTATGATTAAAAAAGGCGATACCATATTTTACCGCTAAAAAATAAAATTTAAACATATGAATAAATATTTTGTTTCAGTATTTGTGATGGTTTTTTCGATTTTTGGGATGAATGCTCAAGAATTAAAATCGCCAAATGGAAATTTCAAGATGATTTTCGCTTTTGAAAAAGATGGTACACCAACGTACCAACTTTTCATGAAAAACAAAGAAATTATCAAAAAAAGTAAGTTGGGTTTAGAACTTCAAAAAGATAAAAAGTCGTTATTGAATGATTTTAAATTAGTAAACGAAGTTCGTAACACTTTTGATGAAACTTGGAAAACCATTTGGGGTGAGGAAACCGAAATCCGCAACCATTACAACGAATTAGCATTAACTCTGAAACAAAACGAAACGGAACGACAAGTAATCATTCGTTTTCGATTATTCAATGATGGTTTAGGTTTTCGTTACGAATTTCCAGAACAAAAAAACCTAACGTATTTTGTAGTAAAAGAGGAACGCACCGAGTTCGCCATGACAGGTGATCACACCGCATTTTGGATTCCGGGTGATTACGATACACAAGAATACGATTTTACAGAAAGTAAATTAACCGAAATTAGAAAGTTATTCCGTGGTGCTGTTTCTGAAAATGCATCACAAAAACAATTTTCAGATACGGGAGTTCAAACGTCTTTGATGTTAAAAACTGCAGACAGAATTTACATCAACATTCACGAAGCCGCATTAATCAATTATTCTTGCATGCATTTGAATCTTGACGATAAAAACTTAGTTTTTCAATCGCATTTAACTCCAGATGCTAAAGGAAATAAAGGACATTTACAAGCACCTTGTGTTTCGCCATGGAGAACCATAATTGCAAGTGCTGATGCTCGCGATATATTGGCTTCTCGTATGACATTAAACTTAAACGACCCTTGTAAAATAGAAGATACATCTTGGATTAAACCTGTAAAATACATCGGAGTTTGGTGGGAAATGATTACCGGAAAAAGCTCTTGGGCATACACAGATGAAATTCCATCCGTTCAATTAGGAGTGACGGATTTCACCAAAGCTAAACCAAATGGTAAACACGCAGCGAATACCAAACACGTAAAAGAATATATCGATTTTGCTGCTAAACATGGTTTCGATGCGGTTTTAGTAGAAGGTTGGAACGAAGGTTGGGAAGACTGGTTCGGTCACGAAAAAGATTATGTATTCGATTTCGTAACACCTTATCCTGATTTTGATGTGAAAGGAATTCACGAATATGCGAAATCTAAAGGTGTAAAAATGATTATGCATCATGAAACTTCTGGTTCAACCAGAAATTATGAGCGTCATTTAGACAAAGCATTTCAATTTATGAATGATAATGGATATGATGCTGCTAAAACGGGTTATGTAGGTAACATTTTACCTTTAGGCGAACATCATTACAGCCAATCGATTTTAAATCATTATCAATATGTGATTGAAAAAGCAGTCGATTATAAAATTATGATTAATGCACATGAAGCGGTTCGCCCAACAGGAATTTGCAGAACGTATCCAAACATGATTGGTAACGAATCAGCTCGTGGAACAGAATTCCAAGCATTTGGTGGTTCAAAAGCAAATCACACTACTTTGTTGCCTTTTACACGTTTATTAGGTGGGCCAATGGATTACACACCTGGAATTTTCGAAATGGATATTGCCAAATTAAATCCAAACAACAATTCACATGTGAATACAACATTAGCGAATCAATTGGGATTGTATGTAGTGATGTATTCGCCACTTCAAATGGCTGCCGATTTACCAGAAAACTATAACCGTTTCTTAGATGCATTCCAATTCATAAAAGATGTTCCTGTGGAATGGACTTCTTCAAAATATTTAGAAGCTGAGCCTGGATATTATATCACGATTGCTCGAAAAGATAAAAATTCAAACAATTGGTTTGTTGGGAATTCAAACGGTTACAACGCAAGAACATCAACGATTACATTAGATTTCTTAGAAAAAGGAAAAAAATACGAAGCCATTATTTACGCTGATGCTGCCGATGCGGATTACAAAACCAATCCACAAGCATACAAAATTTCAAAACAAAAAGTAACCAATAAAACTAAATTGCAATTGAGAACGGCAGCAGGCGGTGGCTACGCTATTAGTATTGTTGAGGTTAAATAATAAAGCTATGAAAAAAATAATTTTCTCTCTAATTACCTTATTCACACTTTCGCTTTCGGCACAAATCGACCGAATGGAACCACCTTTTTGGTATGAAGGCATGAATAAAAGCGAAGTTCAAGTATTGTTTTACGGAAAGAATATTGCTCAGAATTCGGTACAAGTTTCTAATAATGTAATAATTACGAATGTAACTAAAACCGAAAATCCTAATTACCTTTTCGTGACAATTGATACTAAAAATGTAAAAGCACAAGAATTACAATTTACGTTTACCAATGGTAAAAAATCATTCAAAAGAAATTTCGAAATCAAAAAGAGAAGAACTAATTCGGCGCTTCGTAAAAGTTTTGATGCTTCTGATGTGATGTATTTATTGATGCCGGATAGATTTGCAAATGGAAATCCAAATAACGATTCGTCACCAGAACTACAAGAAAAAGCGAACAGAAGTTTGCCAGGAGGAAGACATGGCGGAGATATTCAAGGCATCATTAATAACTTAGATTACATCAAAGAATTAGGAGCAACCGCAATTTGGAGTACACCAATGTGTGAAGATAACGACAAAGGCTATTCGTATCATACTTACGGACAATCAGATGTTTACAGAATTGATCCTCGTTATGGAACCAATGAAGAATACAAAAAGCTAGCCGATGAAATGCACAAACGCGGCATGAAATTAATCAAAGATTACGTTACGAATCATTGGGGCGCTGAACATTGGATGTTTAAAGATATGCCAACTTACGATTGGTTTCATCAATTTCCAGGTTACAAACAAAGTAACTATCGAATGACCACACAATACGACACAAACGGTTCAAAAATAGATGCTAAATTATGTATGGATGGGTGGTTTGTGCCAAGCATGCCCGATTTAAATCAGTCGAATCCTTTGGTATTGAATTATTTAATTCAAAATGCGATTTGGTGGATTGAATATGCTGATTTAGATGGTTTTCGAGTAGATACTTATTCGTATAACGATAAAGAAGGAATTGCAAAATGGACCAAAGCCATTACAGATGAATACCCATATTTCAATATTGTAGGTGAAGTTTGGATGCACGATCAAGCCCAAATTTCGTATTGGCAAAAAGACAGTCCAATTGCTAAAATTCAAAGTTATAATTCCTACTTACCAAGTGTAATGGATTTTACATTGCATGATGTTTTTGGAAATGTTTTCAATGAGGATAGAGCGGATTGGAGCAACGGAATGATTAAATTTTATGAGAATTTCGTTAACGATTTCTTGTATGCCGACCCAAATAATTTGTTGATTTTCTTAGAAAATCACGATACAGGACGTTTCAATCAAATCTATCAAAACGATTTCAAAAAATACCAATTAGGAATGACCATTATGGCAACCATGAGAGGAATTCCGCAATTGTATTATGGATCTGAAATTGGAATGGCAGGTGATAAAGGAAAAGGCGATGCCGATATTCGTCAAGATTTCCCTGGTGGTTGGAAAGGCGATACAAACAATGCATTTTCAGCTAGTGGAAGAACAGCAGAGCAAGCAAAATATTTCGATTTTTCCAAGAAAGTATTGAATTGGAGAAAAATTAAAGAAGTGATTCACACTGGAAAATTAACGCATTACATTCCTGAAAATAACGTGTATGTGTATTTCCGTCACAATGACAAAGAAACAGTTATGGTGGTTATCAATAATGCTCCTGATACTCAGAAATTGAATCTTTCTCGTTTTCAAGAAAATATCAAATCGTTTACTTCTGGAAATGATATTCTTTCAGAAAAAACCATCGATTTAAAAGCCGAATTATCGGTTGAAGGAAAATCGTCAATGATACTAGAATTGAAATAAATGAAATCATTACTTTACTTTATATTGTTCTCTTGCTTTACTTTTTCTCAAGGTAAGATTACATCTTATGCTCTTGAAAATTCAGGAAAATTTGAAGGAAATATTGAAAGAATAGATACCTTTCCTTCTAGATATATTGTGCCAAGAACGGTTGATGTTTGGTTGCCTAAAAATTATTCTAAATCAAAAAAATACAATGTTCTGTACATGCACGATGGGCAAATGTTGTTTGATGCAACAACTACATGGAACAAACAAGAATGGAGAGTAGATGAAGTAGCATCCCAACTGATGCATGAGAATAAAGTAAATGATTTTATTGTCGTGGCTATTTGGAACATTCCAAATTTACGTCACATGGATTTGTATCCCAAAAAACCTTACGAATCGCTTTCAAAAGAGTTAAAAGAGAAAATTCAAATAGAAACCAAAAAATCGCAATTTCCATTTGATGATAGCAAAATAAATTCCGATAATTATTTAAAATTTATTGTAGAAGAATTGAAACCTTACATTGATAAAAACTATTCGGTTTTTACTACGGCAAATCAAACTGCTATTATGGGTTCAAGCATGGGCGGATTGATTTCCATGTATGCTTTGTGTGAATATCCAAATGTATTTGGAAAAGCAGCTTGTTTGTCAACGCATTGGATTGGATTTAGAGAATTTGAAAACAATCCTATTCCGGAATCTTTTTTCGCGTATATGGAAAAGAAATTACCAGAAGCTAAACACCACAAAATATATTTTGATTACGGAACGGAAACTTTGGATGCTTTCTACTTAAAATACGAATATCGAGTTGATGAAATTTTAAAAGCTAAAGGATATACAGAAGTAGATTCTCAAAATTTAAAGTTTGAAGGCGAAAACCATTCCGAAGCCTCTTGGCAAAAAAGGATTCATATTCCGTTAGAATTTATGTTTGGAAAATAAAACTATAAAAAATGAAAAAAACAATCGTTACTGCATTAGCTGTTTTAACTTTATTCAGTTGTAAAAACGAAACAGAAAAAACGGCAGAAAATTCAAAAACTGAAATCGCAAAATTTTCTTCTGAAGTAGAAGAAAGTGCTGTTATCTATGAAGTTAATATCCGTCAGTATTCACCAGAAGGAACTTTTAATGCCTTTACTAAAGACATTCCACAGTTAAAAGAATTGGGAGTAAAAATCATTTGGGTGATGCCAATTTTCCCTATTTCACAGACGAAAAGGAAAGCAACAGGTGGTGATGATAGTAAGTTTGCTTCAGAAATGCCAAAAGAAGAGCAACATAAATATTTGGGAAGTTACTATGCGGTTTCTGATTTCAAAAAAGTAAATCCGGAGTTTGGAACAATTGAAGATTTCAGAAATTTAGTAAAAACAGCGCATGATAATGGCATGTATGTGATTTTGGATTGGGTACCAAATCACACAGGTTGGGACCACGTTTGGATTAAAGAACATCCAGAATATTATACTAAAAATGAGAAAGGAGAAATCATCGATCCAATCAATCCAGAAACGGGTAAATCTTGGGGTTGGTCTGATGTTGCTGATTTGAATTACGACAACCATGGATTGCGAAAAGAAATGACTTCTGATATGTTGCATTGGGTGAAAAACGAAAACATCGATGGTTTCCGTTGTGATGTAGCAAGCAATGTGCCTTTAGACTTCTGGCAACAAGCTATTCCGCAATTAAGAAAAGAGAAAAATATCTTCATGTTAGCCGAAGCTTGGGAACCAGAATTATTAAAAGATGGTTTGTTTGATATGGCGTATGGCTGGGAAGCGCATCACACTATGAATAGAATTGCTCAAGGGAAAAATTCAGTAAAAGATTGGGATGCTTATATTCAAAAAGCAAATAAAGATTATGAAGCGAATGATATTTTGATGAATTTTATTGACAATCACGATGAAAATTCATGGAATGGTACTGTAAAAAGTAGACTAGGCAAAGCAGAGGAAGCCATGACCGCTTTATCTTATATGATGCCAGGAATGCCATTAATTTACAGCGGAAATGAATATGGATTAGAACATAGTTTAAAGTTTTTTGAGAAAGATTCTATCCCAAAAACAAAAGGAAAACAATGGGATTTAAGAGCAAAATTAGGAAAGTTAAAATCTGAAAATAGTGCTTTAAATGGTGGAAAAAATAAAGCTACTTATAAAAGAATTCCAACTTCAAATGATGCCCAAATATTAATTTTTGAGCGTGAAAAAAATGGCGAAAAAGTAATTTATTTGGCAAATTTATCAAATCAAGTGATGTCAGCTAATTTGCCAATTAGCGGAGAATTTACAGATTACATTACAGGTAAAAAAGTGGTTTTTGATGTTAAGTTAAGTACCCAATTACAACCTTGGCAATATTATATTTTAAATTAAAGTTGATTTATTTATTTTTAAAGAGTCCTGCTAATTAAATAGCAGGGCTTTTTGTTTGAATTAAAATTTAACTCCGATATTTGCAAAAACTAATTCATTGAATTCAAAATACGACATTATTATCATTGGCGGCGGTGCAGCCGGATTTTTTACTGCAATTAATATTGTTGAGAAAAATTCGAAATTAAAAGTAGCTATTTTAGAACGTGGAAAAAGCGTTTTAGAAAAAGTACGTATTTCTGGTGGTGGTCGTTGTAATGTTACCCATGCATGTTTTGTACCTAATGATTTAGTGAAATTTTATCCAAGAGGAGAAAAAGAACTAAGAGGGCCATTTCATCAATTTTGCTCTGGCGATACGATTGAATGGTTCGAAAAACATGGAGTAGAACTCAAGATTGAAGATGATTGTAGAATGTTTCCCGTTTCTAATTCGTCTCAAACGATAATCGATTGTTTTTTAAAAGCGACTCAAAAACTAAAAATTGACATTTTAACTGGACATAGTGTTCAGGAATTGTATCAAGGTGAAAATTATTGGAAAATTTCTACCAATCAAGAGGTTTTTAGTTGCCAAAAAGTGGTAATGACTACAGGTAGTAATCCAAAAATTTGGGAGTTGTTACAAAATTTGGGACATACTATTGTTGAGCCCGTTCCATCATTGTTTACTTTCAATATCAAAGATGTTCGAATCAAAGATTTAATGGGGCTTTCCACGGTTGCTTCTGTGAAAGTAAAAAAATCAAAATTACAAGCATCTGGACCGTTATTAATTACGCATTGGGGAATGAGTGGGCCGGGTATTTTGCGACTCTCGGCTTGGGGAGCTCGAGAATTAGCGGATAAAAAATATCAGTTTGCTATTCAAGTAAATTGGTTAAACGAAATTGATTTTGAAGAAGCCATCGATTTGTTGAAAACCATCAAAGAAGAAAACTCTAAAAAATTAGTGTCAAAATATGCTCATTTCGAGTTGCCTAAACGACTTTGGGAAAACTTAGTAAAAGCAGCAGGAATTTCAGAAGAAACCAAATGGGCAGATGTGAGTAAAAAACAATTGAATACGCTAGCTGAACAATTGACTAATGCTGAATTTCAGGTTAACGGAAAAAGCACCTTTAAAGAAGAATTTGTCACTGCTGGCGGAATCGACTTGAAAGAAGTGAATTTCAAAACCATGGAAAGTAAAATTTTACCTAATCTTTATTTTGCAGGTGAAATCCTAAATATTGATGCTATTACGGGTGGATTCAATTTTCAAAATGCTTGGACTGGTGGTTTTATAGTTGCAAATGCTATAACATCGATTGAACCATAGCGCTGTAATTAACTATCTTAATTTTATCCATTAGCGATTGTAAAGCATCTTGTTCTGCTAATTCTGCACTAGAACCAATTCCAATTATATTGTGAAGTGTTTCTTGATATACAATGTTATTATTGGTGTTTGTAATTTTAATACGACTTTCTAATTTGGTAGAAATTTTGCCGTTTACTTGTAAGTTTTCCATTTTTTTACTTTCGATAGTAATGGTAAAATCTTTCTTCGTTTTTTTTGAAGCTAAGGTAAAATAATCAGCAGAAAAGATTTGAAACAATTCATCCTCTAAAGCGTTTAAATTTTTCTTTGATTTATCCATTAAAAAAATATCAAATTCAATCGTAGGTAATTTTTTTGAAATAGATAGTTCAAACTTTTTAGATTGATAATTTTCAAATATCTTTTGAACCACTCGGTTTTGACTTAAATTTTTTACCAAAGAATAAGTATCTAAAATTGCTGTGATTTTTTCCGAATTATTTTTACTACAATTTCTTGGAATCACTAAAGAAATACTACCGTTACTATCTGAAACAAAATCCAAACTTTGTCCCGGTTGCCAAGAATAAAAAATAGAAACAGGAATGTTACTAAGTGTCTTATTTTGCGATTTAATAGTTATAGGTTGGATGTTAATGTCTTTTGGATCAAAAGCGTGCTTGATGTTCAGTTGTTTTACTGGAAACACTATTTCGATTTGATTTAAATTAGAAAAAATCGTGTTCATTAAAAGACTTACATAAGGTTTTTCTATCTGATCTTGGGTGTAGCGTAAATCTTCGTTTAAAAACTCACTAATATCTTCTAAAGCTAATATTTGTTGTTTTATAGCTTCTGAAAAATCTTTTTCAGCAGCCAGTTTTTTGGTATAATCAAATTTAAAGATAGAAGTTTCTAATGCTTTATTAATTCTAGCTTTTCTTAATTGTTGGTGTTTTTGTTTTGATAAACTCAGATAAGTGTAATAATAATATTCTGTCTCAAAAACATCAACAACATCATAACCTTCTAAATAAGCAGCGCTTGAAACCATACTATTCATTCGATAAAACTCATTAAATGTATTATCGTATTGAAAAACATTTAAGGAATTATTACTAGAAACCGTAACTGAAATACTGTTTGAGATTTCAGTAAGTGCCATTTTTTGAGCTTTTTCTCTATAATCAGATGATGTTTTTGGCGCCATTCCAATTCCAATGTAATTGAAATTACTCAACGGTGTTTTGGAAACCCATTCGGGAGCATTTTCTGGGATTGCTGTGTTGGTTTTAGAACTTCCACAAGAAAAAAGAACCAAGAAACTTGAAAATAAAACAATAGATTTCAACATTATTCTTCGGGATTAAAACGCAAAATTTCGTTCACAATTTGTTTTCTAAAATCTGACAAGACAATATCAACTAATGATTGATTGTTTATTTGATCACTTGTTTGAAAAAGGGTTTGTAAGTTTTTGTAATTAGATTCATCTCTTGTAATTAGCCCTGAAACATTACGAGTAGGGTAGATTTTTGAGTAGTTTGAATTGTTGTTTCGAGCATATCTGATTTGTTTTTCATCGCTTTTTTGGATGGTTTTTTGAATTACTATTTTACCAGTTGCAATTTCAACTAATCGATAAGTAATATTTGCCTGAATACTTGCTCTTTTTTCATATTCTTTATATACTACCGATTTTTCTACAAGCGAATCTTTGCCACTTCTCGATTTAATTTTATTAACTTCAATTCCATTAACATCGTAGGCTCTTACAGGATTTTCTTGTAGTTGATATTGGTTAATATGTATGGTTAAAACGGCTTTTGCATTTGTGTTAAAATAAGAATTCTGAATGTAACGTTTTGCTTGTAAATTATTCTTGCTGGTTTCAGAAATATTATAATAAGGCGAAGAAATATCATTACTTCCTTTTATTATTTTTACAAAAGGATTTTTACTTGCTAAAATATCTTCAATTACTGCATTTTGAATGTTGTTTTCAAAACCATTAGAATTTCTGATTTTAAATGATTCAACAATAATTGGGTATTCAGCACAAACTAAAGCTTCTGATTTTAATTCATCTGAATTTTTATAAGCATCAAATCTTTTAATAATTTCATCTAATTCTAAATAAGCCGTTCTACATTTTCCTTTTTTTAAGTCTTTAATTGCTTTACGATAAATAGGTTCGCTAGCCGCTTCTTTGTAAAGATTTTTTACGTCTAAATAATTGTTGTTTATATTTTTAACTTGTTCAAAAGCTAACTCAGCTTCTTTAAAGTTTTCTTGCATTAAATAGTAACTACCTTCTTTATAACGTTCATTTAAAGCTTGTTGTAATTTATTTTTTACGTCCTTGTAGTTAGGTTCTCTATTATATATTTCATTCCATTTTTCATGAGCTGGAATATATTTTTTTTCACCAAATAATTGTACTCCTTTTAAATAAACAGGTTCATTAACCGCAATGCTAAGTTGCTTTTGCGAGTCTTTATAGTCAGGGTTAAATCGGGAAATATCTTTAAAAACATCTTCAGCTTCTCTAAATTTTTGTTCTGAAAGATACTTGATTCCTAAATCATATTGTCCAACTAAATATTGGTCTAAGTTTTTATTGTAAATGGCTTTTGTTTGTTGATCAATATCCAAATTCTTAGTAAAAGCATTTACTTGATTTACAAAGTTATTTAAGTTGTAATATTCATTTACAACACCTTCCTTGTCTCCTTTTTCGTTTTTGTTAGCTATTGAAAAAGCAGATTCAGAAATATATAATTGTGCACTTCTTCTTAATGCATTTTCAATTTCTGGAAGATTTGGTTTTCTGTATAAAACACCTAAATACAATTCAGAAGCTTGTTTGAAGTTGCCTAATTTTTCCATTTCAGCACCTTTTTTTAAGGTAGAGTTTTTTACACTACAAGAAAAGGTAATAAGTAGAAGTAATGCAATAAAATATTTTGGAGTATTTTTCAATTTCATAAATTGGCACGTATTTTGTAAAATGTGTTAAAGTTCAATGGACAATTTTAAAACAAAAATAACAAACAAACGTTTTTTTGAGTTGTTTTTTTTGTTAATATTGACAAATCTTTCAAAATTGATACCAAAAATAGAATTAATTAAATTATTTTTAGAATATGAAAAAAATTACAAACATGAGAAATACAATTTTAGTAGGTTTATTAGTGCTTAGTGCTGCTTCTTGTAGAAGTAAAAAAGAAGAAAAACCAGTTGATGCTCCTAAAGGAGAAGTAAAAGTAGAAGTACTTTGTAGTGGACCAAAATACTTTACTGATAAAGATTTCTTTAGAGCTAATAGTGTTGGTGAAAGTCCAGATCAAGCAAACTCTAAAAGAATGGCATTAAGTAATGCCCGTTTAGAACTTGCAGGTCAAATTGAAGTAACATTAAAAGCGGTTATCGATAACTACTTTAATGATGTGAATTCAGCTGGAAAACAAGAGTATATTGCAAAATATGAAGGGTTAAGCCGTGAGGTAATCAATCAATCAATCTCTGGTACTAAAACTATTTGTGAAGAATTAACAAAAACGGCAACTGGTAAATACAAAACCTATATTGCAATTGAATTAAATAATTCAGCATTATTAAATACTTTTAACAATAGAATTTCTGCTGATGATCGTTTGAAAGTGGATTACAACTACGAAAAATTCAAAGAAACTTTCTACAAAGAAATGGAAGAAATGGGAAATAAATAATCCTCTTCGAACTATAAAAAAGGCGATTTCAATTTTGAAGTCGCCTTTTTTATTTTATAAATGTTGATTATCGATTCAACCAATAAATGCTTCCTGTTAAAATTGTAGCGAAAGCAACCCAAGCTAAATACGGAATTAATAAATATCCTGCTCTTTTGTCTATTTGTTTGAAAATGTAATACGTTTCATAAATAATTAACCAAAGCAAAATAATTTCGATTAACGCCAACAAAATATTATTCAATCCAAAGAATAAATACGACCATAAAGCATTCAAAAGAAGTTGAACGGTAAAAAACAACAATCCCTTTTTTACCAATTCTTTGTTCGATTCTAACTTATTCCAAACCATTCCTGCAGCAATTCCCATCATGATAAAAAGCATGGTCCAAACTGGTGCAAAAACCCAATTTGGTGGATTGAAACTTGGTTTTTTGATTAAAGGATACCAAGTCGAAATACTGGATTGTGTTACATTGCTCGATAAATAACCTACCGCTAAACAGATGGCAACACAGTATATGATTTTAAGATATTTGTTCATATTTTCAAATTTATAGGCAAATTAACGAAATATCAAGAGAACAAATCAATCAAAATCGGTATTTTTGTCAAAATTTTAAGCTATGCTTACCGAAAAAGATTTTATCGCAACTTCATATAATTCCATTGAATCGGCTAGTTTCGAATGGAGCGCACCAAGTAATATTGCCTTAGTGAAATATTGGGGCAAGAAAGAAAACCAAATTCCAGCTAACCCTTCTATAAGTTTTACGTTAAACAACTGTAAAACAATCACAAAATTAGAAGTAGTCAAAAAATCGGAAAACAATAATTTTTCATTTGATTTACTTTTTGAAGGAAAACCAAAAGAAGATTTTAAACCAAAAATTCAAAAATTCTTCGAAAGAATTGAAAAATATTGTCCGTTTTTAAAAGAATATCATTTTAAAATTGATACCCAAAACACCTTTCCTCATAGTTCAGGGATTGCTTCTTCAGCATCTGGAATGGCAGCTTTAGCTATGAACATCATGAGTTTAGAAAAAGCAATTAATCCAACAATTTCTGATGATTATTTCTATTCCAAAGCATCATTTTTGGCACGATTAGGAAGTGGAAGTGCGTGCAGAAGCATCAAAGGTGAAGTAGTAGTTTGGGGAACTCACTCTGAAATTAATGGAAGTTCGGATTTATTTGGTGTGGAATTTTCTGAAATTCATTCTAACTTCAAAAACTATCAAGACACGATTTTATTAGTAGATAAAGGTGAAAAACAAGTTTCGAGTACGGTTGGACACGATTTAATGCACAATCATCCGTATGCCGAAAGACGTTTTGCTCAAGCTCACGAAAATTTATCCCAAATAAAATCAATTTTGTCATCAGGAAATGTGGAAGAATTCATCAAAATTGTAGAAAGCGAAGCCTTGACTTTACATGCTATGATGATGACTTCGATGCCGTATTTTATCTTAATGAAACCCAATACATTGGAAATCATAAATAAAATTTGGAAGTTCAGAAATGAAACCCAAATTCCAGTTTGTTTTACGTTAGATGCAGGTGCAAATGTGCACGTTTTGTATCCTGAAAATGTGAAACAAAACGTATTGCAATTTATTCAAGATGAATTAGTTGGCTATTGTCAAAATGGTCAGTATATTTGCGATGAAATTGGGAATGGTGCAAATCAATTAAAATAATTCGTATATTTACCATAGATTTCAATAAAAATGGATATTCGATTGGAAAAATTAGAGCTTATGAAAATGCTGATGGAAACAGAAAATCCTTCGGTATTACAAGCTATTAGGAAAATTTTTCAAAAAGAAGATAAAGATTGGTGGGATGATTTAACGGAAGAGCAACAAAATATTCTAAACGAATCAATGGAGCAATATGAAAAGGGAGAATTTTCTTCTTTTGATGATTTTATCAAACCACATTTGAAATAATGAGAGAAATTGTAATAACGCCAAGAGCTCAAAATGAATTGAATCAGCTTTTTGAATATTTGGTGTTAAAATGGAATTTGAAAGTTAAAGATGATTTTGTGAATAAGCTTCATTTAGTATTGAAAATTGTAGCAAAAAGTCCAGAATCATTTCCTGTTTCAAGTAAAAATGTTAAATTTAGAAAGTGTGTGGTTACAAAACAGAATACACTTTTTTATCATTATAATGAAAAGCATATTGTAGTGGTTGCTGTTTTTGATACAAGACAAAACCCAAAGAAATTAAAATCTGATTACTATAAACTGTAAACTGAATACTAAAAAATGAAAGGACCACTTTTTTACTCAAAAATATTACTTTTCGGAGAATACGGAATTATCCAAGATTCGAAAGGACTTTCAATTCCTTATAATTTTTATAATGGTGCTTTGAAAAATGATGGAAATTCATCTGAAAGTGCTATTAAGTCAAACGAAAGTTTAAAGAAATTTGTTGTTTATTTAGAGCAATTGCAAACAGAGCAACCTGAGTTGGTAACTTTCGATTTAGCTTCATTGCAAAATGATGTAAATAATGGAATGTATTTCGATTCAAGTATTCCGCAAGGATATGGAGTAGGAAGTAGTGGTGCTTTAGTAGCGGCGATTTACGATAAATATGCACAAAATAAAATTACGGTTTTAGAGAATCTTACAAGAGAGAAATTATTGCAATTAAAAGCAATATTTTCTCAAATGGAATCGTTTTTCCACGGAAAAAGTTCAGGCTTAGATCCGTTGAACAGTTATTTAAGTATTCCAATTTTAATCAACTCTAAAGATAACATTGAAGCAACTGGAATTCCAACGCAAAGTACACAAGGAAAAGGTGCTGTTTTCTTAATAGATTCAGGAATTGTGGGCGAAACAGCTCCAATGGTTTCGATTTTCATGGAAAACTTAAAGGATAATGGTTTCCGTAACATGTTAAAATCACAATTCATAAAATATACCGATGCTTGTGTGGAAAATTTCTTGCATGGTGATGTTAAATCGTTATTAGAAAACACCAAACAATTATCAAAAGTAGTTTTGAATAATTTCAAACCAATGATTCCAGAGCAATTTCACCAAGTTTGGCAAAAAGGAATCGACACCAACGACTACTACTTGAAACTATGTGGTTCTGGCGGCGGCGGTTATATTTTAGGATTTACACAAGACTTAGATAAAGCAAAAGAATCTTTGAAAGACTATAAATTAGAAGTAGTTTATAATTTTTAGATAGGTAATTGGTTGTTAGTAATAGGTAATGGGTTTTATTTTCTCTTACCAATTACCAATCACCCATAACCCAAAACCTCAAGAGAAATGCTTACTCGTAAATCTAAATTATTCCTCATAAAAATCTTCAGTTTTTTCTCTGTAATTAGAGGATATAATATATGGGTAATTGCATTAGCGCAATATCTTTCTGCGATATTTATTTTGGCTCCCGAAAAACGCGCTTTAGATATTATTCTCGATTGGCGTTTGTTTTTAATCGTGGTTGCTTCTACTTTAACCATTGCTTCGGGTTATATTATTAATAATTTTTACGATGCGAAAAAGGATTTAATCAATCGCCCAAAAAAAGCCATGATTGACCGTTTGGTGAGTCAGGAAACCAAGTTGAAAGTCTATTTCGGAATTAATTTCGTTGTTGCTTTGTTGATGTTTTTCATTTCGTGGCGAGCGGTTTTGTTCTTTTCGACTTATATTTTTATAATTTGGTTTTATTCGCACAAGTTGAAAAAAATGTTTTTAGTTGGAAACATCACAGCTGCAGTTTTAGCGGTTTTGCCTTTCTTCGGAATTTTGATGTATTACAAGAATTTTTATCACGTTATTTTTGCTCATGCGACTTTCTTATTACTACTGATTTTAATTCGCGAATTGATTAAAGATTTAGAAAATATCGAAGGGGATTTGGTAGCTAATTACAAAACGTTTCCGGTTGTTTTTGGAGAAAAAATGGCTAAATCTATTATTTCGGTTTTAACGATTTCTACTTTGATACCAGTTTATTTTCTAATTGAAGTGTATGATGTAGGATACATGGATATTTATTTTTACCTGAGTTTAATGGCATTACTGTTTTTTGTTTTGCTGCTTTGGAAAGCCAATTCTAAAACCGAATATTTAAAACTTCACTTTTTATTGAAATTTATCATCGTTTCAGGCGTTTTTTGCATTGTTTTAATAGAACCTTCCGTTTTAATTCATGGCAAAAAATTGATTTCAGCATATTAGTTATATCTTTGCAAAAATTGTTTAGAATATGTCACGTCATCAAGATAGCGATAAAAGTCATCCAGGTTCAGGAAGACAAGGAGGTTACAAGAAAAATAGTAATTCAAGAGGAAATGCGCCAATTCGTAAAGCGCCTTCTAAATTTGGTTCAAAACCAGATGCTTCAAAACCAGCAGGTGCAAAAGGACCAAAATCTCCAAAGAAACCATCTAATCCAGACGAAATTCGTTTGAATCGTTACATTTCAAATTCAGGTGTTTGTAGCCGAAGAGATGCCGATATTTACATCCAAAGCGGAAACGTAAAAGTAAACGGAGAAGTGGTAACTGAAATGGGTTACAAAGTAAAATTGACAGATGTTGTGCAATTTGATGGCGTTAATATTACGCCAGAAAAGAAAGAGTATATTTTATTGAATAAACCAAAAAACTTCTCTACTTCAGGTGATGAAGAAAAGGGTTCTACAAATGTTTTAGATTTGGTTAGAAATGCAACTAAAGCCAAATTGCAACCTGTAGGAAGAATGGATAAAACCACAACAGGTTTGTTGTTGTTTACTAATGATAATGAAATTATTCAAAAATTCACGGCGCCAAACCAACGTTCGTCAAAAGTATATCAAGTTACTTTAGATAAAAATTTAAAGTTTGAAGATTTAGAACGCATCCAAAAAGGATTAACTATCGAAGAACATCGCGTTTACGTGGAAGAAATTTCTTATATCGAAGACCAACCAAAAAGTGAAATTGGTTTGAAAATGAAAACGTCAAACGTTAAAATAGTGCGTAAAATTTTTGAACATTTAAAATATGATGTTTTAAAAGTGGACCGCGTAACATTCGCAGGTTTAACTAAGAAAAACTTACCAAGAGGCGATTGGAGATTCTTAACGGAACAAGAAATCATTAATCTTAAAAATGCTTAACGTATTTTTTGAAACACTTAGGCACATTGATTTTTTCTTTGTGCCTTTTTTTTAAATTTTTCACAACGCTATGTTTTCTATGTAGAGTGAAACGACTTTTTTTAAACTATGAAACCTATATGTCTATGTGTTTCAAATAAAAAATAGTGTTATCTATGCCAAATCAATTACAACAAATCGCCATTAAATGGTTCGATGCTTTCAATACAAAAAATTTAGAAAAGTTATTAGAATTATACGACGACGAAGCCCAACATTTCAGTCCGAAATTAAAAATTCGCCAGCCAGAAACTAATGGTTTAATCATTGGAAAAGAAGCGATGCGCATTTGGTGGCGAGACGCTTTTGACAGATTACCCACATTACATTATAAAGTAACTTCGTTAACTGCTAACACCGACCGAGTTTTTATGGAATACACTCGTCAAGTTGAAGGTGAAGCCGATATGCTAGTGGCTGAGGTTTTAGAAATTAAAGATGGGAAGATTGTGTTTTCTAGAGTTTATCATGGGTAGATAACTACCCCTCAAAAACATAATCCACATACACCTGCTCAATCTCAGTGAATACATCTAACAATTGATTGATGCCGTCTGTGGTAACCAATTTTTGTTTGTATTCTTTAAAACCGTGAATGCCTTTGAAATAATTGGTATAATGACGGCGCATTTCGTTGATACCTAAACGTTCGCCTTTCCATTCGATACTCCAAATTAAGTGATTTCTTGCGGCTTCGATTCGGTCGTTCATGCTGGGTGGTGCTAATTTTTCTCCTGTGGCGAAATAATGTTTAATTTCATTAAAAATCCAAGGATAACCAATCGCAGCGCGACCAATCATCATGCCATCTAATCCGTATTTGTTTTTGTATTCCAAAGCTTTTTCTGGAGAATCGATATCGCCATTTCCAAAAATTGGCATTGTAATTCTCGGATTTTCTTTCACACGCTGAATGTGCGACCAATCCGAATGCCCTTTGTACATTTGTGCACGAGTTCTGGCATGGATTGTTAAAGCTTGCACGCCTATATCTTGTAAACGTTCGGCAACTTCATCTATGTTAATCGAATTTTCATCCCAACCCAAACGTGTTTTTACCGTAACAGGCAAATTCGTTCCTTTGATAACAGCTTTGGTTAAACGAATCATTAAATCCACATCCTTTAAAACTCCAGCGCCAGCACCTTTACAAACTACTTTTTTTACTGGACAACCAAAATTGATATCAACTAAGTCAGGTTGAACCGTATCCACAATTTTAGCACTCATTTCCATTGCCTCTTCATCACCTCCAAAAATCTGAATCCCAACTGGTCGTTCGTAATCGAAAATATCTAATTTTTGTTTGCTTTTCATGGCATCACGAATCAAGCCTTCCGATGAAATAAATTCAGAATACATCAAATCAGTACCATGTAATTTACATAAACGACGAAATGGCGGGTCGCTTACATCTTCCATTGGAGCTAATAATAAAGGAAAATCAGGTAGTATAATGTTACCAATTTTAGGCATGGTGCTTCAATTTTTTTGCAAAAATACAATAAGATTTTTTAATTATTGTTTTTTTAAATTTTACCATATAGAAACATAGTGCTTTGGATTGAAAAATAGAAGCTTCGCTTTGAGATAGTTTACATAAATTTTATTGTTTTATAACCTATGCGCAAATGGAATTACTATGAATTCCTCAGGATATTTATTGGAAATCTATGTTTCTATGTGGTTAATGCTTTTTTTGGTATTTGGTTTTACTTTTTGTTGATATACAATCAAAACTTTAGCGTATATTTGCAGATTAATTGTTCGAAAGAATTGCTATTGAAATTTGAACTTGACATTGAACTTGAAGAATGAAACACATTAGAAATTTCTGCATTATTGCACACATTGACCACGGAAAAAGTACGTTAGCCGACAGATTGTTAAGTGCTACACAAACCGTTTCGGCTCGCGAAGAAAAAGCTCAGTTGTTAGATAACATGGACTTAGAGCGCGAACGTGGTATTACCATAAAAAGTCACGCTATTCAAATGGAGTACAAATACAAAGGAGAAGATTATATCTTAAACTTAATTGACACTCCAGGTCACGTAGATTTCTCGTATGAGGTTTCTCGTTCAATTGCTGCTTGTGAAGGTGCATTGTTGATTGTAGATGCTGCGCAAAGTATCCAGGCACAAACCATTTCAAATTTATATTTGGCCTTAGAAAACGACTTGGAAATTATTCCAGTTTTAAATAAAGTGGATTTGCCAAGTGCTAATCCAGAGGAAGTTAGTGATGATATTATCGATTTATTAGGATGTAAGTTAGAAGATATTATTCACGCTTCTGGAAAAACAGGTTTTGGTGTGGAAAATATTTTAGCGGCTATTGTCGAAAAAATTCCTGCTCCTAAAGGAGATCCAAACGAGCCATTACAAGCCTTAATTTTCGACTCACATTATAATCCTTTTAGAGGAATTGAGGTAATTTTCCGTGTCATAAATGGTGAAATTACAAAAGGGCAGAAAATTAAGTTCATGGCTACTGGTAATGAATATTTTGCCGATGAGGTGGGTACTTTAAAGTTAAATCAAGTGCCAAAACAAAAAATATCTAGTGGTGATGTAGGGTATTTGGTTTCAGGAATCAAAGAAGCTAAAGAGGTAAAAGTAGGAGATACCATTACCGATGCTAAAAATCCTACTACCAATATGATTACAGGATTTGAAAACGTAAAACCAATGGTTTTTGCCGGAATTTATCCTGTAGATACTGAAGATTTTGAAGATTTACGCGCTTCAATGGAGAAATTACAATTGAACGATGCTTCATTGGTTTTTGCGCCTGAAAGTTCTGCGGCTTTAGGTTTTGGATTCCGTTGTGGTTTCTTAGGAATGCTTCATTTAGAGATTATTCAAGAGCGATTAGAGCGTGAGTTTAATATGACAGTGATTACAACTGTTCCAAACGTTTCGTATTTAGCTTACACTAAGAAAGAACCAGAAACAGCAATTATTGTAAACAATCCGTCTGATTTACCTGAACCTTCAAAATTAGATAGAGTAGAAGAACCATTTATTAAAGCAACTATCATTACAAAATCAGATTTCGTAGGGAATGTAATGAGTTTGTGTATCGAGAAACGAGGAATTATAACCAATCAAACTTATTTAACACCTGAACGTGTGGAGTTAAATTTTGATATGCCATTAGCGGAAATTGTATTTGATTTTTATGATAGATTAAAAACAGTTTCTAAAGGTTATGCTTCTTTTGATTATCATCCTATTGGAATGCGTCAATCTAAATTAGTGAAATTAGACGTATTATTAAATGGTAATCAAGTAGATGCTTTGTCTGCTTTAATTCATGAAGATAATGCGTATTACATAGGTAAAAAAATGTGTGAAAAGTTGCGCGAATTAATCCCAAGACAACAATTTGATATTCCTATTCAAGCTGCTATTGGAGCTAAAATTATTTCTCGTGAAACGATTAAAGCATTAAGAAAAGACGTAACGGCAAAATGTTACGGAGGAGATATTTCGCGTAAGCGTAAGCTTTTAGAGAAACAGAAAAAAGGTAAAAAACGTATGCGACAAGTAGGTAACGTTGAAATTCCTCAAGAAGCATTTATGGCGGTATTGAAATTAAACGACTAGTAATCTTGTAATAAATTAAAAAAAGTTTGAATATTATTTATTCAAACTTTTTTTGTTTAAACAAACTTTGTTGATTTTTTTTTCTAAATTTATAACAATAAATATAATCCAAATAGTCTTGAAAAATATCCTGCAAATATTCGCCTTTCTTTATTCTACTTGTTTATTTTCACAAGCTATTACGGTTGATAACACTACAAATTCGCCAACCGATTTAGTAAATTTATTACTTGGAAATTCTTGTGTTGAGGTTTCTAATATTTCAGTTTCTTCTACTCAGTCTGTTGCTTATTTCAATCAAAATGGTTCTGCTTTTCCAATTTCAGAAGGGATTATTATACGAAATGGTGTGGCAACTTTTACTCAAGGTCCTTATACAGGTGCTAATTTAAGTAGTTCGGTTACAGCATCTGGAGATTCTTTTTTACAAAATTTAAGCGATAATAATGGCGGAAATAGCGCAATCGTGAATGCCGAATTTTTAGAGTTTGATTTTATACCGCTATCGAATAGTTTTAGTTTTGATTTTTTGTTCGCTTCTAATGAGTATGGTTTTTATCAATGTGAGTTTAGTGATGTTTTTGCTTTCGTTTTAACTGATTTGTCCTCGGGTATTTCTACAAATTTAGCTGTAATTCCAGGTACAAATACTCCAGTTTCAGTAACTACAATTCGAGATAGTGCTTTTAATGATCCTTCAAGCCCAAATAATAATTGTGCTTCAATAAATGCCAATTTTTTTGATGTATATAATGTTGGTAATCCAGCATCAGCATTAAATATGAGAGGTCAAACAGTGGTTATGAATGCTTATTCAGCCGTTGTTCCAAATACGCCTTATAGAATTCGATTGGTAATTGGAGATTATGCAAATTCAGGTTTTGATTCAGCAGTGTTTATTGCAGCAGGAAGTTTTACTACAACATTAGATTTAGGCAATGATCAAATCATTTGCGCAGGCGATTCAGTTCCATTAGATACTAATTTAGACAATACTTTTACCTTTACTTGGTTTGAAAATGGAAATCCAATCCCTGGTGAAACCAATTCAACTTATACCGTAACTCATGCCGGAAGTTATTCTGTTGAAGCAGTTAGAGGTGCATGTACAATTACGGATACTATTATTTTTTCAGATTTAGCAGTTGCTACTCCAATAGACTTGTTAAATTGTAATACGGGTGCTGCAACTTATGATTTTAATCTTACCATAAATAATGAAACAGCTTTAGGCATTGATTCATCAATTTATGATGTTTTTTACTATGAATCTTTAGCAGATATAACGGCAAATAACCCAATTCCTAATGCTGATTTAGTAGCATATTCAAGCGCAGGAGCACAAACAATATATATTAAAATATTCAATACCATTTCAGGTAATTTTTGTGATACCATTTATCCTTTTGATTTGATTGTTAATAATGCTGCTGTTGCAACACCTCCAAATCCTATTTCAATATGTGAAGTGATAGGGACAACAAATTATGCCTTTACAAGTATTACAACTGATGAAGTTTTGAATGGACAATCTTCAGCAAATTATAGCGTTTCTTATTACAATTCAATTGGTGAGGCTACTTTAGGTACAAATCCAATAAGTTCAATTTCAATTCCTAATGGAACTTCTTCAGTTACTGTTGGAATTCGAATTCAAGATAATTCCAATCCCAATTGTTTTGATGTTACATCCGTTACAATTACAGTTAATCCTCTTCCAATTGTTGATGATATTCCAGATCCTGTTGAGTGCAGTCAGTTTACTTTACCAACAATTGTTAATGGAACTTATTATATGTTACAAGGTGGTCCCACAACTCCTGGACAAGTACAGTTGAATCCAGGTGATATTATAGATACTAGTGGTGTTTATTATATTTTTGTTGGACCAGATGCAAATGGTTGTACAAACGAAAGTTCATTTAATGCGTATTTTATTGATGAGTATATTCCTACTCTAGACCATTGTGGAGTTTTTACAGTTCCATCAGTTCCTTATAATATTGGGGACTTTTATACTGAACCAGGAGGTCCTTTAGGTACTGGAGTTATTGTGCCTACAGGAACAACTTATACGAATACCACTGCAACAAGTTTTACCGTTACCTTATATCATTATGCTGAAGTAAATGGAGTCTTTTGTAGAGATGAACAATTTGTTTTTTACGTTCATCCATTACCATTAGTTGATGATCCTGCAGATGTTGTAACTTGTGATTCTTATATGCTTCCTCCTTTAACAAATGGTTTTTATAACACAGCTTCAGATGGGTCAGGGCTGACTTTAAATGCGGGTGATGTAATTAGTGTTTTAGGACCAAATTTTCCTGGCACATATTACGTTGTAAATACATTGGCTCATATCAACAGTCAGGGACTACCAGATAGTTGTCTTTTATCAAATGATATTGTAATCGATTTAGTTGATACTTCTATATTTACAGCTGTTTCTGGTTGTGGTATTTATACGTTACCTGTTGTTCCTTTCGGAGGATATTACACGGCGCCAAATGGTGGAGGTACTCAAATAACCGATTTAGATATTGCCACTTCTCAAGTAGTTTATTATTTTACAAATACTACAACTTTACCAAATTGTACTTCCAATTTAAATTACAACATTACAGTTAATCCTCGTCCGTTAGTTGATACGATTCTTAGCGGAACGTATTGTGGTGAGTTTGTTTTACCCGTTTTATCTAATGGAACATATTATACGTTATCTGGAGGACCAACAATTCCTGGGCAAGTTCAGCTAAATGCCGGACAAAGAATTGATTTGTCGGGAGTTAATTTATCGCCAGGTACTTATTATATTTATAATGGTCCTGATGGTAACGGCTGTGAAAACGAGTCAAGTTTTACAATTGATTTAAATCCATTTCCACCAGCAGATAATGTAATTAGTAGAACAGAATGCTTACCATATTCTATTGCAACTCCAATTAATGGAACGGTTTATACTGCTCCTGGTGGTCCAACTGGTGGTGGAACTGTTGTTTCTTCATCACTAGTTTTTGATACTACGCAAACTTTTTATTTGTACAATATCGATGTTACTACAGGTTGCGAAATCAATCGTCCGTTTACGATTACTTATAATGGCATTAATTTACCCGATTATCCAAATGTAAATGTATGTGAGTTTGAAAATTTCCAATTGCCAACTTTAACTCATGTTGCGCCAACACCATTTAATTATACTATAGGTTATTTTTATGATCCAAATGGGGTTAATCCAGTGCCACCTGGAACGGTTTTTAATACACCAAATACAACTACCACAATTTATGTGTATGCAGTAAATGGTGACCGAATTGTTTGTACTCAAGAAGATAGTTTTGATATTATCGTTTCTGAAACACCTAATTTAGCCTCTTTAGGCTTGGTTTTCGATAATGAAGAATGCGGAAATTATGTGTTGCCTGCACTACCATCAACAACTTACAATATTGGTTATTATTCGCAATCAGGAGGAAATGCTGCAGATTTAATTACAAATCTGAATATTACTACTCCAGGTACGTATACGTATTATGTGTATGCATCGGCAATTGGTAATCCAAATTGTAACGACGAGATTTCATTTACATTCACTGTTCATCCTCTACTTGATATTACTATTCAAGGCGGAATTATTTGTGTGGATTCTCAAACAGGTGATGTATTACGAACCTTTACAATGAATTCGGGCTTAAGTCCAGCGTTTTTTACTGTAAATTGGTATTTGAATGGTAATTTAATGGGAACGGGTCCAAGTTATACCGCTTCGCAGGCTGGGGTTTATACTATCGAATTTATCAAACTTACGCCAGATGTTGGAGCTAATTGTAATTATAATACAACTACTGCAACAATAATACAATCTGGTCCTGCTGTAGCTGATTTTACTGTAAGTACTCCGTTTGAAAATAATACATTCATTACGGTAAATTTAACAGGCGGATTTGGAGATTATCTCTATCAATTGGTTTATCCTGATGGTAGTATTACCGAATATCAATCGAGTAATGTATTTACTAATTTACCTACTGGAACATATTATGTAAATATTTATGACATTTTAGGTGGCTGTTCACCAACGCTGTTAGGTCCAATTTATATCATCAATTATCCTAATTATTTTACTCCAAATTCTGATGGTATTAACGATACTTGGAATATTTGGGATTTAAGACATCAACCCGATGCGGTGATTTCTATTTTTGATCGATATGGTAAATTCTTGAAACAAATATCACCTGCAAGCTCGGGTTGGAATGGTAGATATAACGGTCAAGACATGCCTTCTACGGATTATTGGTTTACAGTTGAGTATATGCCGCAAAACGGAACAACTAAACAAGTTTTTAAATCCCATTTTTCGTTAAAACGATAACTTATTAACATTAACAATTGACTCATTTTCTTTTTGTAAAAGTTAAAGTAACTTTACAACATGTATGCTTTAGTTGATTGCAATAACTTTTATGTTTCGTGTGAACGTGTTTTTCAACCTCATTTAAACGGTAAACCAGTTGTGGTCTTATCTAATAATGATGGTTGTATCATTTCGCGTAGTAATGAAGCTAAAGTATTAGGAATTCCCATGGGTGCACCTGAGTTTCAAGTTCGCGATTTGATAAAACAACATGATATTCGCGTTTTTTCTTCCAACTATGCTTTGTATGGCGATTTGAGTCATAGAGTGATGAAAATACTAGAACATTATACACCAAATGTTGAAGTATATAGTATTGATGAAGCTTTTTTGAATTTTTCTGGGATGAGCATTCCTGATTTTAATTTGTATGGCTTTGAAATTCAACGCAGAATTTTGAAATGGTTGAGTATTCCTATTGGAATTGGTTTTGCACCTACTAAAGCACTATCTAAAGTAGCAAATAAAATAGCAAAAAAATTTCCTGAGCGCACAAATGGAGTATATGTAATAGATACCGAGGAAAAACGAATCAAAGCTTTAAAATGGACTAAAATTGAAGATGTTTGGGGTATTGGTTTTCGTCTTACTAAAAAAATGCTAGCTAACAATATTACCACGGCTTATGATTTCACATTACCACATAACGAAGCGTTTATTCGTAAAGAAATGGGAGTTGTAGGTATGCGCTTGAAGTACGAATTAGAAGGGAAGTCAGTTTTAGAAATGGAAGAGCCAAAAGCCAAGAAAAATATTGCTGTTACGCGAAGTTTTGAGAAAGATATTTCCGACTTTGATGAACTCAAAGAACGAGTTGTAACTTTTGCTTCTGTTTGTTCTGAGAAATTACGCAAACAAAATTCGTGTTGTAATGCCGTGATTCTGTATTTGCGAAAGGATAAATTTACTGCAAATGGAGAACGATATAGTTTTTACCGAATGCAAACTTTACCTTTTCCTTCTAACACTTCTTTTACCATAAGTCAGATGGCTATTGCCATGTTAAAAGATTTGTATCAAGAAGGAACGGTTTATAAAAAAGCAGGTATTATCGTAACGGAAATTATGCCTTCTTCCCAACGTCAGTTTAAACTTTTTGATGAAGAAAATCCAAAATATCAAAAACTTATGGAAGTTATGGATACCATACAAGTAAAAACAGGGGAACGAAAACTTAGATTGGCATCGCAAGATTTAAAACGTACTTGGAAAATGAAACAAAATCATTTATCTAACCGATATACAACTAATTTTAATGAATTATTAGAAGTGCAATGCAAGTAAATCCTAAAATAACTTTTTTCATTCCTGATTTTGATAATCCGATAAACACATCCTTTATTTCAAGTGAAATTAAGGCGGGTTTTCCTTCTCCTGCTGCAGATTTTGAAGAATCAAAAGTGAGTTTAGATCATTTATTGATTAAGAATAAAGAGGCAACCTTTTATGCTAAGGCAAGTGGGAATTCTATGATAGGAGCAGGTATTGATGACGGTGATATTCTTGTAATAGATAGAAGTTTAGAGCCGAGAAACAATGCTGTTGCTGTATGTTTTATTGATGGTGAGTTTACGGTAAAACGAATCAAAAAAACAGAAGATGCTGTTTTTCTAATGCCAGAAAACTCAAATTATGCTCCTATTCAAATAGAACCACATAATGAGTTTATAATTTGGGGAATAGTAACTTATGTTATTAAACAAATTCGATAAATAAGAAAGGCTGTCATTTGACAGCCTTTCTTATTTAGAGTTATAATTTATTAGAATTTAGCTCTATTATCTTTAATTTCTGCTTTTTCTTTTAAAGCTCTGTAAGCCATAGAAGTTGCATAAGATTGATTTTGTGTTCTATATTGTGAAATATAAGACGCATAACTTGCTGCTTCAGGAGCTTTTGTTACTGCTTTTGTTCTAATCATAAACATACCAGAATTACCTTCAATTACTTCTGAAGTTTTACCAGCAGCTAAATTAAATGCTTTACCAATAACTTTTGGCTCGTTTCCAATATTTGGAATGTTTGGCGTTTTTAAAGTAACTCCCATTGCTGGTTGAACTGAAGCACCAGAAGCTTTAGCAACTGCCTCTAATGAATTTCCATTCATTTTCTTTTTAATGATTTCAGCTTTTTTCTGGTTTTTGATAATTGGTTCAACTTGTTGTCTAGCTAAATCAATAGGTAATAAGCCACTTTCGTTTCTGTCTTTTAGTTTTGCAATTACAAAACCTTGAGGAACTTCAAAACGTCTTACATCTCCTATGTTTGTATCTTCGTTAAAAGACCATCTTACAATTTCTCTTTGAGAACCTACACCTTGAACATATTCATCAGATCCTTTTAAATTAGTAGCTGCAATCACTTCTAACTCTGCTTTTTTAGCTAATGCAGCAAAATCTGCATTTTCATTAGCATCAGCTTCAAATTTACTTGCTTTTGTATAGATTACGTCAATTGTAGCGTCAGATGGTTGAATTTTTTGAGCAACGGTTCCTAATAAAACAGCGTTGTATTTATCCATTACTTTGATAACGTGGAATCCATAATCAGTTTCTACAACTCCAATAGTTCCAACTGCATTATTGAAAACGAAATCATTAAATTGAGGAACCATTTGTCCTGGAGTAATGTTGTCGTATTCACCACCATTATTTTTTGATCCAGGGTCATCAGAATTAGCCATTGCTAACATTGCAAAGTTTCCAGGATTAGCTTTAGCTTGAGCTAATAAACTGTTTGCTAATGCTTGAGCTTCTTCTTTAGTTCTTGTGGCAGTAGATTGAGGAGCTCCTTGATAAGCTAATAAGATGTGACTAGCTTTTGCACTAGCATTACCTTTTTTAGCAACCATTCTTGAAATACATTGGTGACCATTAAATACATAAGGTCCAAAAACACCACCTATAGGCAAGTTGAATAATTCTTCTTGATAATCAATAGGTAAATCTTTTTTAGTTACGTAAGTTGAATCAAATTTAATATCAGAATTAGCATTTACAAACTCACCAACATTAGGAACAGAATCAAATTGAACTTTTACATTTCCAATAGATTCTAACATAGCTTGTTCATCTTCTTTAGAAGGCTTGTTTTCAACCAATACAAAATCGATACTTGTAGTGTTATCTGATTTGTATTTTTTAGGTGATTTTTTCATGAAATCAATGATTTCAGCATCAGTAACTTTAACTTGATCATCATTAACAGTAGAAAAAGGAACTGTTACATAATCAAAATCAACTTTATCATTTTCTAAAGTGTATTCAAATTTTCCTTCTGCTTTTGTAGTATATACACCCGATTTGATCATTGTGTTATACATTTGCTCAACAGCATATCTTTCAATGTTTTTTTCAAATTCTTTCCATTGAAGCCATTGTGTTTGATCTGGAGCGTTTTTAATCCCTTTTAAAGATTCTTTAAATTTGTTTTCGTCAAATTGTCCAGCTGCATTTAAAAATTGAGGATTTTGAGCTAAGTTTGGATTTTGTTTGATTACATTGATTAACTGCTCAGATCCAATTTTTAAGCCTAATTTATTAAATTCTTCTGTAAGAATAATTTTTCTAACTTCTTGTTCCCAAGCGCTATTCATTGCTTGAGTTGTGCTTGTTCCTTGCCCTTGTTTTTCAATTATTGCAACATTTTGCATGAATTGTTGAGCTTCTATATCTGTTCCATTAACAGAACCAATATGGTTAGCATTTGAGCCAAAAAAACCATTCTCAAGAGCTGCTTGTACTATGAAAACGACTAAAGCTGTTGCTAAAACGATTAAAAGCAAACCGGTTCTTTGTCTAATTTTACCTAAAACTGCCATTTTATTTGTGTTTAATTTTTTTCAGAGGGCGAAAATACAATTATCTATTTAATAATAAAAATAGTAAGAGCATATTTTGATTTAATTTTTTAAAGATTTTTATCTTTTTTCTTCTTTTAAAGAAAAACGCACCAATTCTATTTTTTTATTACTTGCTGAATGAATAATAATTTCAAAATTATCGATGTTAATTTTTTCTTCATTGGAAGGAATTTCTTTAGTATGATTTACAATAAAGCCGCCTAAAGTTGTGTAGGAATCTGATTCGGGGATTTGTAAATTGTATTTTTCATTTATGAATTCAACATCTAATCTTGCAGAAAACAAATAGGTGTTTTCTTCAATGATTTCATCAATTAATTCTTCGTCTAAATCGTGTTCGTCTTCAATTTCTCCAAATAATTGTTCAATGATGTCTTCAACGGTAATAATTCCAGATGTTCCGCCATATTCATCTAAAACCACGGCAATACTTTTTCTTTTTTTGGTTAATAAATCTAGAGCATCTTTTATCAAAATGGTTTCCGGGATATATTCAACTGAAATCATAATGCTTTTGATGGTTTTGGGCTTTTTAAAAAGTTCAAAAGAATGCACATAACCTAAAATATCATCAATAGAATTTTGATAAATAAGTAATTTAGAATATCCTGTTTTAATAAAAGTTTCTTTTAATTCAGATACAGAATCTAAAATATCTACACCACTAATTTCAGTTCTTGGTGTCATGATGTCTCGTGCTTTTAAGTCGGAAAATTCCAAAGCATTTTGAAAAATTTGAATCTCTGAATCTATTTCATTATCCTGCGATACATTATTCATTTGTTCTGTTATGTAGTTGCCAAGTTCTACTTTACTAAAATATTCCTGAATTTGGTCACCAGGAGTTTTGAAGAATTTTCTAAGAATTATATCCGAAATCCAAATAATAAATTTTGTTGGCCAAAAGAACAATTGGTAAAAAAAGTAACTTGGGACGGCAAAAAACTTAATAAATGAATTGGCGTATATTTGAAAAAATACTTTAGGTAAAAATTCGGCTGTAAGAAGAATTATAGCAGTAGAAATTAAGGTTTGCAATAATAATCCAACAAAGGACGAAAAAGTAAAATAATTTTCTAATAAGTCAACAATTAAGTCCCCTGAATAAATTCCGTATATAACTAATACGACATTATTCCCTACGAGCATTGCAGTAATAAACTGAGAAGGTTTTTCTGTAAGTTTATTTAAAATTGAAGCGTTGAATGTATTTTGTCTTTTCTCTATAGATAGGTATACTTTGTTTGAAGAAACATAAGCGATTTCCATTCCAGAAAAAAAAGCGGAAAGCAATAAACAAATGACAATAATGGTGATTTCCATTTATTATTTTTTGTTTTGATATTTGTTTTGAAAGTGTCTTCTGAAAAAGAACATGCCCACGGCTACAAGAGCAATAATTAAACTTAATAGAATATCGTTTAGAGGTCTTCCTTCTTCGTATTTTTTAAAAGCATCGTAAACAAAAAAACCAGCAAATAGTAAATACATATACTGGATAAATTTTAAATAAGTCATAAAATATATTTTAATCAAAAATAAGGAAAAAGTTAATGCAAAACAATTATTTATTCTGTGGTGTTTACTTCTCCGCTACTTTTTTGCATATTGAAAATCTTGAAGTCTTTACTAAAATCTACACCAGGACCTTCTAAGTAACCTCCTGATTCGTCAGAATACTTAAAATGCTTTTCGGAAAAAAACCATTCGTTTTTTTGGTCAAAATACAACTGCTCGGTTTCTAGTTTTTGTCCGTTTTGCGAACTAATAATAACGTTTCCTTGTAAATCTATAATGCTTGTTTTTTTATACGATATGGCATAATTTGAAACAATGGTTGTAGTGTTTCCTTTGTTGTCGTATAATGTTACATGAATTCCTTTTGGAAATTCAGTAAAAGGATTCGTAATGCTACTATAATCTAACATTTTTGGACTCTTTAAAATAGATTTTATTCGTCCAGAATCAGTGTATTTTAAATTTATGGTATCCGCTTCACCTGTGGGGATAAAGACGGTTTCACTAAGATGTTTTACTTTATTGATGTCGCTTTCGCATGAAAAAAACATAGTCACGATAATAATCGTGACCATGTTTAAAATAATATTTTTTATGAATAGTTTCATTTTATAAATTAGGAACTATAATACTTTCTCCAACCCAACAGTTAAATGCAATTCTTTGTCCTGCTTTTCCTGACTGGAAAATTTCTGTTTTTGATGGAGCAGCCGCTCTATATCTTGCAGCGTCGCCACTAGCTTTTCCTTTTAAAGTTGAATCTACAGCAGCAGCTTTGTCACAATATTGTGCAGCTAACCAATACATTGCTCTTTTTTCAAATTGATCAGCACCACATTCATTAATGCTGTTTCCATATAAAGAAGCAATTAATAAATACGCTTTACCATAAGAAGGTTTTACTTGAAGTGCTTTTCTTGCATAAGCTCTAGCTTGAACTTTGTTTGATTTGCTGTATAAACTAGCTATTTTGTAATACGTATTTGCTTTTTTAGTATTGTCTTTATATAAATCTGCTGCTTGGTTGAAATATTCCATAGCTTTAGTTACATTTTTTCTTTGGTATTCAACAATACCTAATTTTTCTGCAGCTTCAGCACTTGGGTTCAATTTGTATAACGCTTCAGACATTTTAGAGAATAATGGATCTGAATCACATCCTTTAACTTCTAAACGATTTGTTGCTCTTTTTAACCATTCTTCGTTAGTTTTGTTTTCTTCAAAACTTTTTTGATAGAACGGAATTAATTTTTCACAAGTAGATAACTCTAAAATAATGTTATCCATATCGTTTCTAACGTTTTCAAAAATTTCTAAATTATTTTCTAATCTAGATTTTCTTAAGTTCTCTTTATCTGTTAAAGCTTGACCTGCTTCTTCTTTACTTAAAAGTCCATCTTTTTCAGTTGATAATTCTTCTTCTTCTTCGTCTAATTTTTTTGTTAAATCATCATACTTGTCAAAAACTTGTTGTAATTCAACACCATTATTAGCCTTGTGTTTGTTTACTAAAATTTCAAAGTAAACATACATTGCTTTAGCATATTTAAAGTTGGCATAATCTGTTTTGAAAGCAACATCTAAAAGATTAAAAACTTCGTCAGTTGTGCCAATTTTATTATCAAATAATGCCAATCCTTTCTTCATTTTATTTCCAGCGCCATTACCAGGAAAATATTGATCGTGCTCATCGTATAATTTTAATAAATCACGAACAAATTTTTCTTTATCTTGAGCGGTTGTAGCTTTTTCTATTTTAAGTTTAATTACAGCTTCTCCATATGAGTAAATACTTTTGTGAAAAGAAGGGCAATCTTTTCTTAAAACAGTTAAGTAATCATAAGCTCCAGGATCTTTAGCTTTTGCAGACGTAACCATTAAGCTTAATGTTTCTGTGCAAGCCTCAGTGTTTTGCGCATTAATAAAAAAACTAGCTGTAACTAAAAATAGTAAAGTTAATTTCGTTTTCATTTTTCTAATTTAAAGTTTGTTAATCAATTTTTCTTCTTTCAAACCATCTAGCACCTAAGTTTAAACCAATACTTAAATTAAAATAGTTTTCTTCGATTAAGCCGTTGTTGGTTGTTCCTCTTTTACCAAATTCAAAACCTAAATCTACTTTAGAGAATCCTAATGGTAATCCAAGTCCAAAATTCATGCCATAATCGTTAATACTTTCATTATTTATAACTAAACCAGAATTTTCATATTTAAATCCAGCTCTATAAACTATTCTCTCAAAGTAACTTGAAAAGGAATCATACTTAGGAATGTAATAACCTCCTAATGCAAATCTTGTTGAATTTTCATAAGTTACATTTGTGTTTTCTGCAAATCTATTTACTAAGTTTTTGTTTTCAGTAAATGATAATTCAGTTCCTATTAACCATTTTTTGTTTTGACCTATACCAAATCCTAAGCTTAGTCTGCTTGGAATAATAAGTTGTTTGTTAGGTAAAACAATATCTTCATTGTCACTTGAAAGTTCAGTTCCTGTAGAAGTATATAAAACGGTAGCAATATTTCTCGTTGATTCAGAATTCAATTTTCCTTCTCCACTGTAAGTTAAACTAGTTTGAAAGTTTAATTTAGAATTTATTTTTCTATTGTAAAGTAATCCTAAATTATAAGTAAATCCATTAAGTTGAGTAATGTTTCTTTCTCTGGTAGTATATTGTGTGAAATCTGGAGCAATTACATTTTCAGTAAAATCATTTGTAAAATCTCCAAAATGATAAGCTAAATCTGCACCAACACTTAAGTTTTTTGAAATTGCATAAGAACTTCCAATAAATACTTTATTCACATACCCATTTCCTTGTGCTCTATAAAATCTTGTATCTTCTGAAGTTTCAATGCTATTTTCATTTCTATATCCAACCGCTGAGTATGGCATTAATCCAAATGCAACACCTACTTTTCCAAAAGGTAATCCAATTGCTAAATAATCAAAGCTAGTTCTTTGTGCTTTTTCACTTTCAGTACTTGTAGTTTGTTTGGTTGATGTATTTGTTCCACCAACTGCAAATGTGGTTAGTTTTAATCTTGAATAAGAAGCCGGATTCATTAAACTAAGCTGAATACTATCGCCAACTATTCCTAATCCTCCCATAGATCTAGAGTCTTGAGTGCCTTTAAATTTTGTTTCACCTAAACCATAAAAAGAGTATGGTGATGCTGTATTGTCTTGACCCCAAGAGTGAATAGTGAAAAAAATACCAGCAAAGATTATAAGTTTTTTAATCATTTTTATTAAAATATAGTGATAATAAGTTCAAACTTTCTAGTAAGAAATTTGAATTGGCAAATATGGTGTTTTTTAATCTTTTAGCCAAAAAATCTGCGTCTCCTCCTGTTAAAATTATTGTTAAATCTTGATTTTTAAGAGAATATTGGGAAATAAAACCCTCAATTTCAAAGATTACACCATTAATTACCCCACTATGAATGGCACTTTTTGTGCTATCTCCTATAATTTCAAAATCATCATTTAATGTTAATAACGGTAATTTTGATGTATAATTGTTTAAACTTTTATATCGAATAGATAGTCCTGGCGAGATAGCGCCACCTAAATATTCGTCTTTAGCATTTATATAGTCATAAGTAATACAAGTGCCAGCATCAATTACTAATCGATTTTGATTTGGGAATTGTAAAGTAGCACCAGCAGCTAAAACCATACGGTCAATTCCTAAAGTTTCGGGAGTAGCATATAAATTTTTGAATGGGAATTTCGATTGATGTGAAACAATATCAATTGAAACCTTACTTTTTATATAATTTAAAACATTTTCATCTAGTTTTCCAACCGATGAAAGTATGATTTTTTCAAGTTGGGAATATTTTTTAAAAATATTTTCAAAATTTTTTAAAGCTTCTTCTGAATCAAAAATAAAATACTCAAGTTGCTTATTGTGTTCAAATACAGCTACTTTAATTCGGGTGTTGCCAATATCAATGGTTAAAAGCATGGTTTTGTTTTTGGAAGTGCAAATATACAAATTGATTTTTTTTACTTTTTGTTTTGGAAAATATAAAAATGGTTCTATATTTGCACCCGCAATCAGCAAGCAGTAATGCTCAAAATTGTAAAGGTACCTTAGCTCAGTTGGTAGAGCAATGGACTGAAAATCCATGTGTCCCTGGTTCGATTCCTGGAGGTACCACAAAAACCACTCATTTGAGTGGTTTTTTTGTTTTATAATGGATTGTAAAATAAATTTATAAAATCATTTCTTCGTAAGAAAGCACTATTGGATATCCTTTTTCAGAAAAATAAGCAATAGGATTTTCTTTTGAAATTACCATAACAAAATCACCTCCCCAAGCCCCTAGACTTTTAATGACACCTTTAAAATCAGGAAAAAGTTTTTCTTTTACGGTTTGAATTTCCAAAACATCGCTCATTATTACTTCATGTTTTTCCATTTGTTTTGCAAATTCGTTTGCTTCTTTGCAATCAATGGTTTCGTAAGTAATAGTGTTGATTTTTGAAATTACGGCATTTACATGATGGTGTTTTGACATATAATTAGCAATTGCTAGTTTGCTACTTTGTTTCTGATTCAAATACACAAAATGGATGTTTTCTTTGAAAGAAGGATTAAAATGAATGGCTTTAAACTGTGGTTTTTCATTTTCTAAATGATATACAATAGGTGAGTCCGATTTTGCACAGGCAATATCATAACCACTTCCACCAAAACTTTTTTGTAACAATTCAAATGCATCTATGTCTAGCCAATCGCCAATATTGTTAATTAAGGTTGAAGAAGTACCTAAACCCCAAAGTCTTGGAAATGTTAAATGGGTTTCAATATTGTAACCTTCTTGTTCCAAAAAAGACGGATTTTGGATACTCGCTTGATGTAAAATTTCAATTAAAGTGTTTTTTACAGCAGAATTTTTATCGGTTGTGCTTTTAATTTTAATTTCTTCAAATGAAATTATATCTTCAAACCATATACTTGTATCCGAATCATAACTCGTCCATTTGATTTGGTTATTGTTCCCAGATTTTACTATTAGCTTTTGTCCAAATTTTGTAGGTAAAGCTAATGCTTTAGCTCCATCCAAAACCACATATTCACCTGTGATGAGTAATTTTCCGTTACTGTAAAACGTCAGGGTTTCCATTAGTTTCTGATTTTTTCCAAATAATCTACTACTAAACTATGCGAAACGGTTGTGTCTTTAAAGTAATCTAGTACTTTTTGTTTTTCTTCTTTGGTAGCATGGTGTTGGTTTAAAATATTCATCAAGTGCATTTTCATATGTCCTTGTTGAATTCCTGTTGTGGTTAACGAACGAAGCGCTGCAAAGTTTTGTGCTAATCCAGCCGCTGCTACAATTTGCATTAGTTCTTCTGCCGATGGCTTTCCTAATAATTCCATTGAGAATTTTACTAATGGATGTAAGGAAGTTAAACCGCCAACGGTTCCAAGAGCAAATGGAATTTCCATCCAAAAAGTAAAAATATCGTTTTCAATTTTCACATGTGATAAACTCGAATATTGTCCCGATTTGCTGGCGTAAGCATGAATTCCTGCTTCCACGGCTCTGAAGTCATTTCCAGTAGCTAGAACTACCGCGTCAATTCCGTTCATGATCCCTTTGTTGTGCGTTACGGCACGGTAAGGCTCTACTTCTGCAATGCGAACTGCTGTTGCAAATTTTTGAGCAAATTCAGCTGAATCGATATTTTTATCATCCGAAAGTTGGTTTATCGGACAAGAAACTTCCACTCTAACAAGGCAATTAGGAACGTAGTTACTTAAAATACTCATGATAATTTGAATATTTTTTTCATCCGAAGAAAAATCAGTATATTCTTGTGCTTGATTTTCTAATGTTTTAGCAAACTGCTCTAGGCAAGTATTAATGAAATTCGCACCCATACTATCTTTGGTATTAAACGTAGCATGTAATTGATAGTAATTTGGAATTTCATGGGTTTTATCCCTTAGTTCAATATCTAAAATTCCGCCACCACGCTTTTGCATGTTCTTGGTAATTTCTTGAGTGTCTTCAAAGAAAATAGGTTTTATTTTGTTGAAAAAAGCAGTTAATTTCTCGGTATTTCCGCTAAACACAAAATGAACTTGTCCAATTTTTTCAGTATTAATGATAGTGGTCTTAAAACCACCACGTTCGCCCCAAAATTTTGCTGCTTTTGAAGCGGCTGCCACAACCGAACTTTCTTCAATTGCCATTGGAATCGTGTAGCTTTTTCCATTAATAATGAAGTTAGGTGCTACTCCATAAGGAAGGTAAAAGTTGGTCAACGTATTTTCTATGAATTCATCGTGTAGTTTTTGTAAATTTTCATCGGAATTCCAATATTTAATAATGCTTTCTTTTGCTTCTTCAGGGTTAGTGAAGTAAGTATTGGTAATCCAATTTATTTTTTCTTCTTTAGAAAGTTTAGAGAAACCTTTTACGTTTTGTGTCATGGCAAATCTTAAAATTTAACACAAAGATACAAAAAGCAAGTTGATAGTTTTTTGTAAATTATTGGTCAAAAATTGCATTAATTGTAAAAAAATCACTAAAATTGGGGGTTTTTAAGAAAAATAAATTATGAAAAATTACAGAATAGCGTTATTGTTTTTTGTACTCAGCTCATTATCAGTAGTAGCACAACAAAAAATTACGTTAGAAGAAATTTGGGGTGGTGCTTTTAGAACCAAAGGTATGGATGCATTAAATGCTATGAAAAACACCAACCAATATACGGTCTTAAATTATGACAGAAATTCTAAAAGTTACCAAATTGATTTATATGATTTTGCTACATTAGAAAAAGTGAGTACACTTTTTGATACTAAAAATCATAACGAGGTAAAATCAATTGACAGCTACACTTTTGATAAAAATGAGAAAAAGATTTTAATTGCTACCAATTCCAATCCTATTTTTCGTCATTCGTTTACAGCTGAATACTATATTTACGATATTCCCTCAAAAACGGTAAGTAGTTTTACTGCAAATGCTATACAAGAGCCAACATTTAGCGCTGATGGAACTAAAGTGGCTTATGCTTTTGAAAACAATCTTTATGTTCATGATTTGTCATCAGGAGTAAAGGTGCAATTGACGCAAGACGGCCAAAAAAATAAAATCATTAATGGTATAACGGATTGGGTTTATGAAGAAGAGTTCGCTTTCGTAAAAGCATATGATTGGAATGTAACGGGCACTAAAATTGCTTACATAAAATTTGATGAAACTGAAGTTCCAGAATTTTCAATGGATATGTATAATGAAGGATTATATCCCACTCAAACCGTTTTTAAATATCCAAAAGCAGGTGAAAAAAACGCGATTGTTTCCTTACATATTTTCGATTTAAAATCAGGAACTACTAAGAAAATCAACTTAGGTTCTTATAAAGATTTTTATATTCCAAGAATCAAATGGACGAATGATGCTGCTGTATTAAGTGTTCAAGTTCTGAATCGTCACCAAAATAATTTGGACTTGCATTTTGTTGACGCGAATGCAGGAACAACAAAAATCGTTTTAAACGAAAAAGATGCCGCTTATGTTGATATTACGGATAATTTAACGTTTTTAAAAGACAATAGTTTTATTTGGACATCAGAAAAAGACGGATTCAATCATATTTACCACTATGATAAATCAGGTAAATTGAAAAAACAAATTACTTCTGGAAAATGGGAAGTAACAAACTATTATGGTTTTGACGAAAAATCAGGAATGATTTATTATCAATCGGTTGAAAATGGTTCAATTAATAGAGATGTTTATGCAATAAAGGTTGATGGAAAATCAAAAGTTAGATTATCATCAAAAACAGGAACCAATTCGGCAACTTTTAGTCCAAATTTCCAATACTTTATCAATTCATATTCAAGTGCTACGTCGGCACCTATGTATACGTTGAATGATTCAAAATCAGGAGCCGTAATCAAAACTATTGTTTCTAACGAAGCAGTAGAGCAAAAGTTGGCAAAATACGATGTAACTTCAAAAGAATTTTTTGTTTTAACAACTGAAAAAGGACATCAGCTAAATGCTTGGATGATTAAACCGAAAAATTTTGATGCTTCAAAAAAATATCCCGTTTTCATGTTTCAATATTCAGGGCCAGGCTCGCAACAGGTAGCCAATACTTGGAATGGGATTAATGATTATTGGTTTATGATGTTAGCGCAACAAGGTTATATTGTAGCTTGTGTTGATGGTAGAGGAACAGGTTATAAAGGTGCTGCTTTTAAGAAATGCACTTATAAAGAATTAGGAAAATACGAAGTTGAAGATCAAATCGATGCGGCTAAAGTAATTGGAAAATACAATTATGTAGATGCATCAAGAATTGGAATTTTTGGATGGAGTTATGGCGGATTCATGTCGTCTAACTGTTTGTTCCAAGGTGCTGATGTATTCAAAATGGCAATTGCTGTAGCTCCAGTAACTTCTTGGAGATATTATGATAGTATTTACACCGAGCGTTATATGCAAACGCCACAAGAAAATGCAAGTGGATACGATAACAATTCGCCAATTAATCACGTAAATAAATTAAAAGGAAACTTCTTATTAGTTCATGGTACAGCGGATGACAATGTACACGTTCAAAATACAATGAAAATGGTGGAAGCATTAGTACAAGCCAACAAACAATTTGATTGGGCTATTTATCCTGACAAAAACCACGGAATTTACGGCGGAAAAACTCGTTTACAATTGTACACTAAAATGACGAATTTCATTAAAGAAAAATTATAATAACCAATAAACTAAAACAAATTATATGAGTGAAGTAGCAGCAAAACAAAGCCATCCAAAAGGACTATGGGTTTTATTTGGAACCGAAATGTGGGAGCGTTTCAATTTCTACGGAATGCGAGCAATCTTAACATTGTTCATGGTAAATTCATTATTGATTAAAGAAGCAGACGCAGCCATTATTTATGGTGGATTTTTAGCATTGTGTTATTTAACGCCACTTTTAGGAGGATTTATTTCAGATAAATACATAGGGAATAGATATAGTATAATGTTAGGAGGAACATTAATGGCAATTGGACAATTCCTTTTGTTTATTAGTGCTTCAACTTTTGATTCTAGCATCGGAAGTGCAAAATTATTTATGTGGATTGCTTTGTTTATTATCATTTTCGGTAACGGATTTTTCAAGCCAAACATTTCATCAATGGTTGGAAGTTTGTATCCAAAACAAGAAAAAAACAAATTAGATTCTGCTTTTACTATTTTCTATATGGGAATTAATATCGGAGCGTTTTTAGGTCAATTTATTTGTCCTTGGGTTGGAGATGTTAAAGACGAAGTAACTGGAGTTAGAGATATCTTTGCGTTTAAATGGGGATTCTTAGCAGCTTCAATTGCAATGATTATTGGAACGGTTACTTTTTTTATGTTGAAAAACAAATATGTAGTAACACCAGAAGGAAGACCAATTGGAGGTTTACCAAAAAATAATGAAGCAGAGGACTTTGAAGAAGGTGAAACACAAACAGCTAAATTTACAGGAGCAGCTATTGGTACTGCAATAGGAATTTTTGCAGCTTTATTCTTTGTCTTTAGATATTTATTAGTGGGTGAATTTGGTTTTTCAGATGTTGCAATGGGCCAATTAATTAAAGGAATAATTTATCCATTTATTTATTCTGCTGGTATTGCTTTAGCTTACTTAATTATGAGTTCGGCTGAAAATAAAGTAGAAAGACAGCGTATTTGGGTAATTTATATTGTTTCGTTCTTTATTATCTTTTTCTGGGCTGCGTTTGAACAAGCAGGTTCATCGTTAACGTTTATTGCGGATAATCAAACTGATAGAGATATTTTTGGTTGGAATATGCCACCATCAATGGTGCAAATTTTTAATGGTATTTTTGTTGTAATGTTGGCGTTACCATTCAGTTTATTATGGGATAAATTAAGAGCAAATGGTAAAGAGCCTGTTTCTCCATTAAAACAAGCAATGGGATTAGCTTTAATTGCTTTGAGTTATTTTATCATCGCACACAATGTTAAAGATTTAGGAAATTCTGGATTATTAGCAATCAAATGGTTAATGTTATTGTACTTAATCCAAACAATGGGTGAACTTTGTTTGTCACCAATCGGATTATCATTGGTTGGTAAATTAGCACCTAAACGTTTTGCGTCTTTATTGTATGGAGTTTTCTTTATTTCAAATGCAGCGGGTTATGCTTTAGCGGGTTCATTAGGAGCAATTATTCCTGCAACTGGAGATAAATTCCAAAAAGCGGAAACTTTAGGAGTTAATCTTCAAGACGTTTTAGATAAAAAAGTAACCTTAAGTGCTGAACAAGTAGCTTTATTTGAAAAAGAGCAATTACCTATGGAATATACATCTTTTGGAGGTTTTGAAATCCATAATTTATATGAGTTTTTTATGGTTTTTGTTATTTTGTGTGGTATTGCTGCTGTAATTTTAGCTGTTTTATCTCCTAGATTGAAAAAAATGATGAATGGTATTACTTAATTGTAATTAAAATATTTTTTTATATCTTTCAAACCTACAAGAAACCCTTGTAGGTTTGTTTTTTTAATACAATAAATTATGTGGAAAAGTCATCCTAAAGCATTGCCTTACTTGTTTTTATCTGAAATGTGGGAGCGTTTCGGTTACTATTTAATGATTGGTATTTTTACTTTATATCTTAAAGATGTTGAAGCTGGATTCGCTATGACAGAAAAAGAAGCATCCGATTTATACGGAACATTCATTGCTTTAGTCTTTTTAACTCCTTTTATTGGGGGATTAGTTGCTGATAGATATTGGGGATATAAAAAATCCATCGTTATAGGTGGTTTAATGATGGGAGCAGGTTATTTCATGATGGGAATTCATGATATTACTATACTTTACATCGCTATGACATTAGTAATTGTAGGTAATGGTTTTTTTAAGCCAAATATTTCTACTCTTTTAGGTAATTTTTATACTGATGATAAGTTTAAAGATAAAAAAGACGAAGGCTACAACATTTTCTACATGGGAATTAATGTTGGAGCTTTTATTTGTAACTTCTTTGGAGCTGCATTACAAATTTTATTAGGTTGGCAGTACGCTTTTATGGCGGCTGGAGTTGGAATGATAGTAGGGGTTATTGTTTTCTTACTAGGAACAAAACATTACGGAGATAAAACTGAAAAGAAAGGAGTACAAGCTGGCGACATGCCATTCTGGAAAATTGTAATGTTTATATTAGTTCCATCTGCTGTTTTTGGAGTAATTGGTTGGTTAATTAAAGGAGTAACCTCGGAAGCAAATCCAAGCGGTTATATTTTTGGTTCTGATAGTACAGATGCTTTTATTTTTGCATGTATTCCAGTAATTTTCTTTTACGGAAGTTTATATTTTAAAGCCAAAACGGAAGATAAAAGACCAATTGGAGCTTTGTTAACCATTTTCGCAGTGGTAATTTTATTCTGGGGTGTTTTCAAATTGAATGGCTCTGCATTAAATACATGGGCAGACCGTTATACAGATAGAGAAATCACAGGAACCACTCAAACCGTTTTCAGTGGATTAAAATTGGCTAAAGAAGTAGAATACAAAAAAGACACTGTTGAATTATACGATGCGATTTTTCGTATTCAAAAAGTAGATGGAGAAGTTCAAAAAACAGTGGATTATCCCGTTTATTTCAGAAACGTTGCCAAAGATAAATTGCCAGAAGAAGGTTCAAAAGTATCGCTTTGGGCAACCAATTTAAGTCAATCAATCAATCCAGGTTGGGTAATTATTTTAACACCATTAGTTGTAGCGTTCTTTACATTTTTAAGAAATAGAAAGAAAGAACCTTCAACACCTACTAAAATTGCATTCGGATTATTAATTTCTGCTTTATCCGTTTTAGTGATGGTTGCTGCAGTTAACATGGGAGCAAACGGAACAGAAAAAGTGAGCGTTTGGTGGCTAGTAGCAAATTATGGGGTTATAACAATCGGAGAATTGTTCTTGAGTCCGATGGGGTTATCTGTAGTGTCAAAACTAAGCCCAACGAATATCACTTCATTAATGATGGGTGGGTGGTTCTTGTCAACTTCAATAGGAAATAAATTGAGTGGTGTATTAGCAAGTCTTTGGGATACATATGACAATAAGCAGGACTTCTTTTGGGTAAACTTCGGATTATTAATGTTTGCTACTTTATTAATGTTTGTTTTATTAAAACAACTAAATAAAGTAATGCAAGAAAAAGGAATTCATTAAGATGCAAACAATAGAGGAAATTCAGAATTTTGAAGGTAAATATCCAAAGCAACTTTGGTATTTGTTCTTTAGTGAAATGTGGGAGCGTTTCTGTTTTTACGGAATGCGCGGAATGCTTTACTTCTACATGGTGCATCATTTATTGATGGACAAAGAGACTGCAAATCTTCAATATGGAGCTACTCAAGCATGGGTATATGCTTTTACATTTATAGGAGGATTGTTTGCTGATAAAATATTTGGATTCAGAAAATCCTTATTTTGGGGAGGAATATTAATGATTATTGGAAGTTTAATCTTAGCTATTGATCCAAAATCAATGTTTTTTGTAGGAGTAAGTTTTACCATTGTAGGAACAGGTTTTTTTAAACCTAATATTTCTTCTATGGTTGGCAAGCTTTATAGAGAAGGTGATTCTAGAACTGATGCTGGATTTTCTCTCTTCTATGCTGGAGTTAACTTAGGAGCTTTAATTGGTGGTTATATTTGTATTGCTGTTGGGAAAAGAGAAATGTTAGCTTCCATTATTCCAAATGGTTTAGAATGGAATATTGCATTTGGATTAGCAGCTGTTGTCATGGTAGTTAGTTTAATGACGTTTACTCAAACTCAAAAAAGTTTAGGTAATATTGGCTTGTCTCCATTGCTACATATTGAATCGGGTAAAAGAAAAATTTATGAGTGGTCTACTTATGTAGGATCAATTTTAATTATTCCAATAATTATTGTAATGGTTTCTAATACGGTTTATACAGACTATTTTATGTATACTATTGGGCCTTTTTCAATATTGTATTTGGCTTATGAGATGCGTGGGTTTTCATTAGCTGAAAATAAAAAATTGATCGCAGCAGTAATTTTTATGCTGTTTTCAATTGTTTTTTGGGCCTTTTTTGAACAAAGTGGAGGTTCATTAAGTGATTTTGCTGCTGAAAATCTAAATAATACAGTTTTAGGAATTCCTTTAGATCCTAATGGAGTAAACAACTCAGCAAACTCCTTTTTTGTAATTGCCTTTGCAGCATTAGTGGGTATGGTTTGGCTTTGGATGGCAAAGAAAAAGATTGAACCCAATACCATTATCAAATTTGGTTTGGCCTTTCTGTTTTTAGCTGGAGGTTTTTGGGTGTTTTACTATACCAAGTTTTTTGCTGGTCCAGATGGTAAAACGTCTTTAGATTTGTTTACATTCGGATGGTTTGTAATTACATTTGGAGAATTGTGTTTATCGCCTATTGGAATGAGTGCAATGACAAAATTATCTCCCCAAAAAACGCAAGCAGTCATTATGGGAATGTGGTTTTTAGCCAGTGCATATGGTCAATATTTTGCAGGTTTATTAGGAGCAAATATTGCAAGTGCTTCTAAGAATATGACTAACTTAGAAAAATTGAATACCTATGCTGATGGTTACCAACAATTAGCGATTTATGCATTAATTGCAGGTTTGTTATTAATAATTATTTCACCTTTAGTTAGAAAATTAATGCAAGAAGTTAAGTAGCTAACTTTTTTTGGCATTTTATTTGATTAATTTTGTTTTTATAAATTTACAATATGAGAAAGATTTTATTTATAGCGTTTTTAACTTTGACGAGTATGTCAATACAAGCGCAAGAAGAATTAACTTGGCATACTGATATGTCTAAAGCAACGGATATTTCAATTAAAGAAAATAAACCATTATTCTTGTTTTTTACCGGTTCAGATTGGTGCGGATGGTGTATTCGTTTGCAAAAAGAGGTATTTAAAACCCCAGAATTTATCAAATGGGCAAAAGAAAATGTGGTTCTAGTGGAGCTAGATTTTCCTAGAAAAAATAATCAAACGGACGCTGTAAAAGCTCAAAATGCACAATTACAACAACAATTACAAGTAAGAGGTTATCCAACCGTTTGGTTTGTAAGTGCAACAAAAACTGCTGAAGCAAAAGTAAATTTAAATGCTTTAGGAAGTTCTGGTTATGTGGCTGGAGGTCCAAAAGTTTGGATTGATGGCGCTAATCAAATTATCAAAAAGAAATAAATTTATTTCAATCTATAAAATCCCTTTTCGGCTATAGCATGAAAAGGGATTTTTTCTTTTTTGCATGTTGCATTCCAAGTACTTATGTTGTTTTTGTAGTTGCTTTTATCGGCAACAATCTCTTTTGGTTGCATTTCTTTTATCAATCTTGCTAAATTTATTTTTGGATTTTGAGTTAAAACTATAATGTCAGGTTGGATCGAAGTTTTATAAATTCCCAAACTATCTACAATTAAAATTCTATTCTTTTTTAAAGAAATCACATTTTGCAATGGAAAAACACCTAAAGAGTCTGAAAATGTACCTCGTGTGTAATGATTTAAAGTCGTAATGTGATTTTCTGGAGTATCAGTAAAAGCAACTACATTGTTTTGATTCTTAATTCCAATTAAAGTCGATTTTTCATTAAAAATAATCAATTCACTTCCTTGATTTTCGTTCCATTTTACACTGATGTAGCTCAATTGGAAAAGTAAAATGCTTGCTAAAACATATTTTATGTTTTTAACTTTTGTGTGATATATCCAATAAATAATAGTAATTATTACTAAATACATCGAAAAGGTCAACCCACTCGAAAACGAAATATTGGTGATAATTCCGCTTTTAAATTGGGCAATCCAATGTATATAATCGTTCATAAGTTGAATGCTAAATTCAAGAATTTTTCCTAAAAATGTTGCTAATGTTGGCAGTATAAAATTGAAGGGTAAAATGACAATTCCTGCAATTAAAACCAAACTCGAAAGTGGAATAATGACCAAATTCGCCATTAAAAACAATAAAGGTAATTGGTTGAAATAATACAAACTTAAAGGCAATACACCAATCTGAGCTGCTAAGGAAACCAAAATAATGTCCGTAAAATAAACAGCGATTTTGTTTTCAGAAAAATAGAATTTCTTGTAAAAAGGTTGGAACAGTACAATAGATAAAACAGCTGCATAACTCAATTGAAAACCAATGTCAAAAAAGGCATTTGGTTTTACCAATAAAATTAAAAATGCAGAAATGGCTATGGCATTATAAATTGCTTTTGACTGATTAAAATAGTTTCCGATACTTATGAAGCTAAATAAAGTTACAGCTCTAGTTACCGAAGCTGGCAAACCGGTAAGTAATGCAAATAACCATAAAATAAACAATACAAGTAATAATTGAATTTCTGCTCCAAAACGAACTCTTTTCAAAGGTTTTAACAGGAAAATGATAAAGAAGTAAATAATGGAAATATGTAATCCTGAAATCGCTAAAATGTGAATTACACCTGCATTTGAATAATTACTAATTGTTTCTGGATCTAATTCTGAACGTTGTCCTAAAATTAAAGCGTCTATTATGGCTTTTGTTTTGGGTTCAAAATGATGAATTTCAAAACTTTGACTAAGATTGCTTCTTAAATTTTCAATGTAATAAGAAATGGTTTTGTGTGTTTGAATAAACTTGATTTGATTTTCTTTTGTGTAAATTTGATGGAACACATTTTGTTTTTCAAGGTATTTCGAATAATCAAATTGGTACGGATTAAATGCTTTTGGAACCGGATAAATAGCAGCATTTAGCCAAATTTCATCGCCAGTATGTAAAGTCTTACGATTTGTTTTTGGAACATATAATAATAATTTTCCAGATGCTATAGAATCATTAAAATGTGAAAGAGAAATAAAGTATTTATTATATTTTTCATTTGGTTTTAAAGTTGCGGTAACCAATCCCCGAACAGCATTTGTTTCTTCAAATGATTTTTTGGTATAATGAATGTTTGAATTAACATCTGAATGAACATAAAAAGTAATCATTCCTAAATAAAAAGCAAGGAGGTAAGTAGTAATGCCAAATGCTACATTTTGTAACAGCACTTTATTGCTTTTCCAAAACTGAAAACCAAAAACTCCTAGAATTATTAAGAATGAAAATAGTAAAGTAGTAAAACTCCATTGCAGATAATAGGCTGCAATAATGCCAATAGCAAAACTTATAGTAATGGTGATTAGGGGAAACTTAACTACTTTCAATTTAATATATTTTATTTTTCAAAACTACCCACAATCAACTCTGCAGTCTTTTTACTTGCGCCTTCGCCACCTAATTTTTCTTTTAAGTTGTCATAATCTTGTAATAAATGCGTGCGGCTTTCTGTATTCAAGATTTTGGTGAGTTCAGCTTTTAAATTTTTGGTATTCAACTCGTCTTGAATCAATTCTTTGACCACTTCTTTATCCATGATTAAATTTACTAATGAAATGTATTTTAAAGTGATGATGCGTTTGGCAATTTGGTACGAAATCCAACTTCCTTTATAGCATACTACTTCAGGAACATTAAATAAAGCGGTTTCTAAAGTTGCGGTTCCAGAAGTTACTAAAGCAGCATGCGAATGACTCAATAAATCATAGGTTTTATTTGAAATAAACTTCACATTTTCATTTGTTAAAAAAGTTTTGTAAAATTCATATTCCTGACTTGGAGCACCTGCAATCACAAATTGATAATCAGGAAAATCATTTACCACAGAAAGCATAATCGAAAGCATTTTGGAAATTTCTTGCTTACGACTTCCAGGTAATAAAGCAATAATAGGTTGGTCAGAAAGATGATGTTCTTCTCTAAAAGTTTCATCTGAAACTTCTGTTCTATTTGCAATAGCATCAATCAATGGATGACCTACAAAATGAACAGGAAAATTGTGTTTTTTCTCGTAAAAATCTTTTTCAAAAGGAA